>JAISNS010000047.1 GCA_031276105.1 Dysgonamonadaceae bacterium | reverse complement strand
ACCACCGGTTTTTGAAACCGCAAGCGCGTAGAAGGGACGACGTATTTGGGATAAAGTTCGGAGAAATCGTTGTGGCCTTTCCCTGTTTTGTGTTGGATGTACCCGACCAAGGTTTTTTCGTTGACAAAACGGGACGTAATGACGTCGGAATAGCTCAGAATGCCGCCGCCGTTGTTGCGCACGTCGATAATCATTCCGGAACAGATGCCGGCTTTTTCGATGATGTAATCGAGGTTTGTTTCGCCGACGCCCGACGAAAAGTCGGCGTAGCGCAGGTAAGCAATATTGTCGTCCAAAATCTTGTAACGGATGCCGCCGGCAATATGATAATCGGTTCCCAAATACTTGATTATCAAATCTTCGTCGTAATTGGCGGGATGGTCTTCAAACCATTTCCAGTAACGCCCCACGTCGAAAGGTGTCGTGAGATTGACATGGCCGTCTTTCAATTCCTGAAGCATTTCGTTCAACAGCATGAAAAGCGATTCCTGACTCATGTCATTGCTTATCCGTTGAGAATAAGCGCTGTGAATGTTGTCCCAATCAATTTTCTTGTATTCAAAAAAGCAGTAATGCTCGTCCATGATTGTCCATAAAGCCTCGAAGTTGCCGCGCGGATTGTCTGCATATTTTTCTATTTCAACGCAGGAGAAAAGAAAGATGGGGCAAAGGGCGAAAGGTAAAAGGCGAAAGAACAGGCGAAAGGTGAAAGGTGAAGGGCGAAAGAACCTTTGCCGATCTGTCTTTTGCCTTTCGCCTTTTCCCTTTTCCCTTTTTAATAATTTATTATTAAAAAACATAGCGGTAGTTTTTTTTATTTTCTTTTCCTTTAACGACATAAAAGTTCTTGGAAAACCCGACGTAAAACGAATGGGAAACCGTTCGTGTATCAAGGCTGTTGATTTGAGTTTCGTACAACCGGTTCACATAAGCCAGCCGCAGGATGGAGGAATGGAGCGGCAATTCGATCGAAAAGAGCTGATTGATGATCCGTTGATTATGGAAGGAAGCCAAATGAAAGAGCGGTTGGCCGTCGCCCAGTCCGATTTCGTAATACGATTGTCCGAATTGGGGCGAAAAGAGGCTTCCGATTGCCGGTAAATTCAGTTGGTAACGCAACTGTACGGGTTGCCGTTTGATGCGGAAGTGATAAGTCGCCATTCCCGACAGGTTGAGGTTCAGGTTGACTTTTGCCGTAGCCGGATTGTTTCCGTTGCGGGAATTATAAATGAAGCCCAGCAGAGCATCGGCCTGCATTCCGGCAAAAAACCGGAAGCGATGTACCGGCTTGAAACGGTAGTAGAGTCCGTAGCTGTATTCCAGATTTCCCGCGTAATTGCTGGCCGTTCCCGTAAGGTTTTCCGTTGTGGAGAGTTCGAAAAAGAGCAGTTGCTGGGCGACGATCCGACCGGATAACCAGCCGGTCATTTCCATCTGTTCATACAACGCTCCGAAGTTAACGCCTTTGTATTCCAGCGGGGAAAGGTAGGTATCGTAAACGCTTGCGCTTCCAATGCCGACCATGTCCGATTCGTAAATCAGCGGAATTTCCGGCGACGGCTGAGCAACTGCTCCTCCGATATATCCCCAGAAAAGAAGCAGGAGAATGTGCGCCTTGCAACTCAATCCATTAAAATAACCGTTGTTGACCTGTGATTTCATCTATTAATTCTGTAATTGGTTTGTCGTCTTCTTCCGGTTCAATATCTATATCCGGCTGTGGCACATGGCTCGCCTCCGGTTCAGGGAAGCGGGTCGGCTCAATTTCCTCGATAGTTGCCACTTCGCAGGTCGTGATGCGTTTGCCCCTCGCTTTGAACCCTTTGACGGCAATAAATTCCTCTACATCAATAAGCAAGGCTTCCCGGAACGAATCGTGTCCGCCGAACCGGACTTCCAGACGCGGATAGACGGTATCGGACAGAAGGATTAGTCGGGACGCCGGATTTTCGCCCAGCAGGCTTTGCGTTTTATTGCTCAATTCGAACGTGAAACGCTTCAAATAGGGGTATCCTTTCTGATCGGCGTCGAACAGGGCGGCAGACCAGACTTTGTTGGGATTGAATTTTTCAATGATTTTGATTTCTCCCTGATAATGATTTCCCGAATCGAAACTGGTTGTATAAAAATCGCCGTTTGTCAGGACGACCAGAATCAAATCGTCGGAGAAAAACTCTCCAAGGTAATCGCCCCGTCCGTCGTAATTGAGGCGAAGCACGTCGCGGTCGAACCAGACCTGACGGCCGCCCAGCGTGGATCCGCCTTTCGATTTCAGCGAGATCTTGTGAATATCGGCTTTTGTCAGGATGTTTCCGACAGATGCGCGTCCTTTGATGGCGATGTCGCTGAAATTTTTGTCGAAGACAAGCAATTTTTGCCTGGGCTTGGGTTTGAGGATAATCCGGATGGTTTCGGCTTCCCCGTTCGGATTTGCCGAAAAATGGAGGATGCGGCTGCCCGGCTTGCCCTGCGTGAGGTCGTATTCTTTGTCGCGGGTTACGCTCGTTACGGAGAAACGCTTGATGAAACTGGCGCCGGTTTTTCCGTCGCGGTAAACGGCGTTGTAAATGGTACGATTGTCGTTGCGTTTGAAAACATTCAGGTAGAGGATGTTTTTGCCTGCGAACATTTTCTCGGTGACTTTCACGATTTTGTATTTCCCGTCTTTAAAGAAGATGATGACGTCGTCGATGTCGGAACAGTTGCAGACAAATTCATCCTTTTTCAAGCCGTAACCGATAAAACCTTCTTCGCGGTTGATGTAGAGTTTTTCGTTGGCTTCCACGACTTTGGTTGCTTCGATGGTATCGAAACTGCGGATTTCCGTTTTGCGGGGATAATCTTTCCCGTACTTTTCCTTTAAGCGCGTAAACCAGTCGATGGCGTATTCGACGAGGTGTTCCAGATGATGGTCGGTTGTTTCAATCTGCGACTTGTAGGAAGCGATTAATTCGTCGGCCTTATCTTTGTTGAATTTCAGGATTCGCCCCATCCTGATTTCCATCAGGTGCAGGAGGTCGTCGCGGTTGACTTCTCGGACAAATTGTGACTTGAACGGCTCCAGACGCTTGTCGATATGCGTGAGGGCAACGTCCATATCTTTGGCGTTTTCAAATTCCTTGTCCTTGTAAATTCGTTCTTCGATAAAGATTTTTTCTAAGGAAGCAAAATGAAGACTTTCCAAGATTTCACCCCTTTGTATTTCCAGTTCGAGTTTCAGCAGGCGCAAAGTATTGTCCGTAATGTGTTTCAAAACGTCCGAAACGGTCATGAATTGCGGCTTGTTGTTCTCGTCGATGATGCAGCAGTTGGGCGAAATACTTATTTCGCAGTCGGTGAAGGCATAAAGGGCGTCGATTGTTTTGTCCGACGAAACGCCGGGGGCTAAATGAATGACGATTTCCGCATTTTTGGCGGTCATATCATCCACTTTGCGGATTTTTATTTTGCCTCTTTCGTTGGCTTTCAGGATGGATTCGGTCAGGGTAGAGGTTGTTTTCCCGTAAGGTACTTCGGTGATCGACAACGTTTTATTGTCCACTTTGTTGATTTTAGCCCGTACTTTGATCGAGCCGCCCCGTTCGCCGTCGTTGTAACGGGCAACGTCGATATATCCACCCGTCTGAAAATCGGGATAGAGAGTAAACGTTTCGTTGTTCAGGTAAGCGATGCTTGCGTCGATCAACTCGTTGAAATTGTGTGGAAGGACTTTCGATTGCAGTCCGACGGCGATTCCTTCGCCTCCCTGCGCCAGAAGCAGGGGGAATTTTACGGGAAGAGTAACCGGTTCCTTGTTTCGTCCGTCGTAAGAGAGTTTCCATTGGGTGGTTTTTGGGTTAAAGACCACGTCTAAGGCGAATTTCGACAGCCGGGCTTCGATGTATCGGGGAGCAGCGGCGCCGTCGCCGGTCAGGATATTTCCCCAGTTTCCCTGACAGTCGATGAGCAGGTTTTTCTGTCCCAGTTGAACCAGAGCGCCTCCGATTGATTGGTCGCCATGCGGGTGAAACTTCATGGTATCGCCCACAATGTTTGCGACCTTGTTATAGCGTCCGTCGTCCAATCGTTTCATTGTGTGCAGGATGCGGCGCTGTACCGGTTTCAGTCCGTCGGAGATATGGGGAACAGCCCGGTCGGTGATGACGTATGAGGCATAGTCCATGAACCAATCCTTATACATGCCCGACAAGACGTGTCGGCTGTCGCCTTCGGTCGTTTCGGGAATGATGTAGTCCGAATGTTCTTTGCCTGTATTTTCTTCTTCAATGATGTCTTCTAAATCTTCGGGGTTCATGCTTGAATTTTCAAAGTCCGCAAAGTTAGCATTAAATTTCCAATTACACACAAAGGGATAAAAATTTTGCAAGTGATTATTGGAAGGCATATAAGCATATCATCCCCAAAGAAAAACACATTTAAAAGGATATAACAGTTTATGTGGACATTTTTCGGCAAGAATGAGAAGGAAATCAAAATGCTATTCAGAGAAAGTGAAAATGTTGAAACTGCCTTCTCTTTTGCTTATGCACTACCGGAATAAAAATTTATATGTATTAATTAGCAGTTTCGTATTTCTTAGTTAAAATTAAGGCTGCCTCCTAACCGGTTTATCCGGTGGCTTGTGTGCGAGGTATTTTTGTGCAAGTTTTCAACATTTATATTCATTTTATGCCAATATGATTTGACGTCAATAACTTTATTTCTATATTTGGCGTCGAATCTTAACTTTTAAATTCTTAGTATTATGTCAGTAAACAAAATTATTTTAATTGGGCATGTGGGTAAAGACCCTGAAGTCAGGTATTTCGACAATGGTGGCGCAGTTGCTAATTTTTCCTTAGCGACAACGGAAAAAGGTTATACCGCTGCAAACGGAACGCAAGTCCCCGATCGCACGGAATGGCATAACATTGTTTTGTGGAGAGGTTTGGCGGAAATCGCCGAAAAATATGTCCGCAAAGGCGCTAAATTGTATATCGAGGGAAAATTGCGTACCCGTAATTACGATGATGCGCAAGGAGTAAGGCGTTACATTACGGAAGTGTGGGGAGATCAGATGGAAATGTTGGGGCCTAAACAGGAAAATCCGAATGCTGGCGCTCCGATTCCGGCAGGGAATCAAACGCCGGCGCAGGCCGAAAACACTCCAAAAGTAGCCGTAGAAATAAAGCCGGCGCCGGAAGAAACATCTTCGTTACCGGCCGAAAGCAACGATTTACCCTTTTGATGAGTTATGAGTTGTGAATTATGAGTTATGAGTTGCATCATAGCTCATAATTTATTACTCAAAAAAGTGATTAAGCAATGCAAAATAAATAAATATTTTACAATTTTGGATTTCGATTTATTTTCAGACATACGATTTTATCCGGTTTCGGCAAATGCAATTATTGCATTCGCTTGTATGTTTATATTACTGCTCGTTTCTGCAATGATTTCCGCCGCAGAAATCGCTCTTTTTTCCTTGAGATCAATAGATAAAAATGAGAGAGATGAAAACGAATCTTCCGCCGAATCCTTGATCGCGTCCTTATCGGATCGTTCCGACAACTTGTTGGCAACTTTGCGAATATGGAATAATTTTGCCAATGTGAGCATTGTTCTCTTAACGACTTATGCTTTTTATCAATTCATTGATTTTTCGAATGCGCGGCTTATCGGGTTTTTTGCTGAAATTATCCTCCTGACTTTTTTAATTTTACTTTTCGGCGAAACAATTCCCGCTATCTATGCGCAAAACAATGCATTTAAATTCATAAAAAAAATTGCTCCTTTACTTGATGTAATGGAGAAGATTACCCGTCCTTTTTCTTTTTTATTATTGAAATCTTCTTTTTCTACGACAATCATGAAAAAAAAGTCCAACGACGTCTCCGTAGATGAATTGTCGAAGGCTTTGGAATTGACTTCCAACGAATTGCCGGAAGAAAAAGACATGTTGAAGGGAATCATTTCCCTGTATAATAAAACGGTGGTCGAAATCATGACTCCCCGCATGGACGTGGCCGATTTGGATGTTACCACCGGATTCAAAAAGGTCATTTCCTATATTGTTGATGTATCCTATTCCCGTATTCCCGTTTATTCAGGAAATCAGGACGATATTCGCGGCATCCTTTATATCAAGGACTTGCTTCCTTATTTGGACCAACCCGACAGTTTCCATTGGCAGAAATTGATTCGACCGGCTTTTTTTGTTCCCGAAACAAAAAAGATTGACGACCTGCTGGAAGAATTTCGTACCAACAAAATCCACATGGCCGTAGTCGTTGACGAATTTGGCGGAACATCGGGAATTGTTACTATGGAAGATATTTTGGAAGAAATCGTCGGAGAAATCAATGATGAATACGACGAAGAAGAGACCAAGTTCACCCGTCTTGCCGACGGATCGTATATTTTTGACGCTAAAATATTGTTGATAGACTTTTTCCGGGCAACCGGACTGGATTCGAAAACGTTCGGAAAACTAACCGACGACGTCGATACCATTGCCGGACTGGTTCTGGAAATCAAAGGGGATTTTCCTGAGCATAAGGAAATTGTTCGATACGAAAATTACGCTTTCCAAGTATTGGAAATGGATAAAAAACGGATTTTTAAAATTAAATTTAATATAAACAGACCTTTGGAAAAAAAATATGATTAAGGGAACAATTTTTTTTGTTTTATCCGTCTTGTTGGGAGCTTGTTCGACCGATTATTCACCCAAGCCGGCGGGCTATTTTTATATTGATATTCCGGAACACGATTATCAAACATGGTCTGCTTGTCCGCAGTTCGAATTTGCTGTTTCCTCACAAGCGAAAGTAGTGGAAATTCCGCTTCCGGTCGTTCGTGAATCAACACGTAAAAAAACAAATATTCCCGGCGAAAAATGGTTCAATATCGTTTATCCTTCGTTAAACGCCCAAATATATTGCAGTTACATACCTCTCGCGAAAAATGGAGCGATTTTGGAAGAAAGCAGCCAATTGGCTTTTTTGCATGCCCGTAAAGCAGACGCCATACAGAAAAAAATCTTCGAAAATCCCAATCAAAATGTATATGGTATTGTTTATGAACTGAAAGGAAATGTAGCTTCTCCCATCCAATTTACGCTGACCGACAGCATAAAATCGTTTTTCAGAGGAGCATTATATTTCGGCAATATTCCCAATCAAGATTCGATTGCGCCGGTTTTGGAATATATCAACGAAGATATACACGTGTTAATTGATAGTTTCAGATGGAAAAAATAAAACAGGAGATAGAAGCGTTAAGAAAAGAAATAGAGAACTGGAATTACCAATATTATGTTCTTGCTCAACCTGTTGTCAGCGATTTTGAATTTGACGAAAAGTTGAAAGAACTGGAAGAACTGGAAGCCCGCTATCCGGAATACTACGATTCACATTCGCCGACCCAACGGGTAGGAAGCGATATTAACAAAAATTTCGTTCAGGTAGAACATGTATATCCGATGCTTTCCCTGTCGAATACTTATTCGGAAGGAGAAATTGCTGATTTTTACAACCGTATCAAAAAATCGCTGAACGAAGATTTCGAAATTGTCTGTGAATTGAAATACGACGGAGCATCTATTTCATTAACGTATGAAAACGGCTCCCTTGTCCGGGCAATCACGCGGGGCGACGGCGTCCGAGGCGATGACGTTACGGCTAATGTTCGTACAATCAACAGTATTCCACTCAAATTACAAGGGAGCGGTTATCCTGATTTATTTGAAATACGAGGAGAAATATTGATGCCTTGGCCGACTTTCAATCAGTTGAACGAAGAACGCGCCGAAGACGGCGAAACGCCGTTTGCCAATCCCCGAAATGCCGCCGCCGGAACGCTCAAACTTCAAAATCCGGTAGCAGTCGCCGCCCGCAAACTGGATTCTTATTTGTATTATCTCTTAGGTGAAAATCTTCCGTTCGACGGCCATTATGAAAACATGGAAACAGCCCGCAGTTGGGGATTCAAAATTTCCAAAGCCATACAAAAATGCCGGACACCGGACGAAGTTTTTGCTTTCATCAACTATTGGGATACGGAACGAAAAAACTTGCCGGTGGCAACGGATGGAATTGTATTGAAAATCAATTCGATTCGCCAACAATTGAACTTGGGGTGGACAGCCAAATCGCCGCGTTGGGCTATCGCATACAAATTCCAAGCCGAATCGGTGGAAACACGCTTAAAATCCGTTGATTTTCAGGTCGGAAGAACAGGAACGGTTACGCCGGTCGCCAATCTTGAACCGGTTTTGCTGTCGGGAACAACGGTCAAACGGGCGTCTTTGCACAACGAAGATATTATCAATACGTTTGATTTGCATATCGGCGACAGTTGTTATGTGGAAAAAGGCGGAGAAATCATACCCAAAATTACCGGCGTCAACAAAGAAGCCCGCTTGCCGAACAGCGAAAAAGTACGGTTTATCAAAAATTGTCCCGCTTGCGGAGCGCCGTTGGTGCGCGAACCGGACGAAGCGGCTTATTATTGCCCTGACCATGCCCGTTGCGAACCGCAAATCAAAGGGATGATAGAGCATTTTGTCGGACGAAAAGCCATGTACATCAATGCAGGAACGGAAACCATCGAGCAATTCTACGAGGCAGGGCT
This sequence comes from Dysgonamonadaceae bacterium, assembly GCA_031276105.1. GTDB lineage: Bacteria > Bacteroidota > Bacteroidia > Bacteroidales > Azobacteroidaceae > Azobacteroides. The sequence continues at coordinate 5,319 of JAISNS010000047.1, read as the reverse complement.
GATTCGGAATATAGCCGATTTGTATGAGGTAAAAACCGAAGATATTCTGAAACTGGAACGTTGGGGTGAAAAAAGCGCCGATAATTTCATCGAAAGTTTGAAAGAATCGCGTCAAGTACCTTTTGAGCGCGTATTATATGCTTTGGGCATTCGTTATGTAGGCGAAACGGTTGCCAAACGGCTGGTAAATGCGTTTCATTCTATCGAAGAATTAATGCGTGCGACTTATGAACAACTTATTGACGTAGAAGAAATCGGAGCGCGTATTGCCAACAGCGTCTTGGCGTATTTTGCCGACGACTCGAACCGTCAATTGATTGAAAGACTGAAATCTCACGGACTGCAATTTGCTCTGGGAAGCGAAACATTAGCCGGCAGAACCAATCTCCTACAAGGTCAAACATTCGTTATCAGCGGAACGTTTTCTATCCATTCGCGGGATGAATACAAAGGATTGATAGAAAAAAACGGAGGCAAAAACACCGGTTCAATTTCTTCCAAAACAGACTTTGTTCTGGCCGGAGAAAATATGGGGCCGGCCAAACTGGAAAAGGCTCAAAAATTAGGAATTAAAATTATCAATGAAAAAGAATTTTTAGCAATGTTATAATTAATTTTTATATGTTTTTATTATGAAAAACTTATTTATTAATGACAAAATTAAAAAAGCGCTAAGAAACAGGGAGGCACAAAAGAAAAACTTTCTCTCGTTGAAAAAAATACGGAATATCCTTGTATTACTCGACACGGAAGATTACGAAGAAGCCGATATTTTTATCGACCATTTGGAACGAATGGGCAAAAAAGTAACCTCTTACGCCTACAAAAGTAAAAACGACGTGTACGATTATTCTGAAACTCCCTATATAATAATTGATTATAAAGATATAAGCAAATGGTTTGAAAACCGGTTGGACAAAATTGCGGATGAAATAAAACAAATCCATTATGACGCATTGTTCGATTTAACCATCAAAAGGAATCCGGCTCTTGAGTTTCTTGTTGCCAGCGCCAATGCAACGTTCAAAGTAGGCCATAAAAAAGGAGATGGTATTCGCCTCTACGATTTTACTATCAGTTCGTTAAAAATAAATAAAGACAACGAAAGCCTGAGAACCCGGGAATTTGGGAAACAGATATTACATTATCTATCTACTATTAAAACCAATTAGTAGAAATTTAAGAATTAGAATTAAAGGACGGTAAATATTATTTATAGTTTAGGTATAATTCTTGAGTGATAATGTACAATTAATAAATTTTTTCGTATTTTTGTCCGTCATTTTCAAAGCTCAATGAGACGAATCAATCTAAAAGGAATGGGAGTAGCAATGATTACTCCATTTAAATCGAACGGCGATGTCGATTACGCAGCTCTGTTACGATTAGTGGATTATCAATTGCAAAATGGTACGGATTATTTGGTTGTTTTAGGAACAACTGCCGAAACGCTGACTTTGAGCGTTGAAGAACAAAAAGAAATTACCCAACTGATTATCAATAAGGTAAACCGGCGGATTCCTCTTGTTTTAGGAGTCGGAGGAAATAATACGCGCGCCGTTGTCGAAAAATTAAAAAGCCCCGGTTTTCCGGAAGTTGATGCGATTTTATCGGTGGTACCTTATTACAACAAACCTTCACAGGAAGGTATTTATCAGCATTACAAGCACATTGCTCAAGCAACTTCCCTGCCGGTGGTTTTATACAATGTACCCGGACGGACAGGCGTCAATATGACTGCCGAAACAACTTTACGTTTGGCGCGGGAATGTGACAATATTGCAGGCATTAAAGAGGCGTCGGGTAACATGACCCAAATGGATGATATCATCAAGAATAAGCCTCATGATTTTCAAGTTATTTCCGGAGATGACGGGATTACTTTCCCGTTGATCACATTAGGCGCAGTCGGAGTGATTTCGGTCATCGGCAATGCTTTCCCGAAAGAATTTAGCCGGATGGTACGATTGGCGTTGTCGGGCGATTACGCGAACGCCTTGACTATTCATCACCGTTTCACGGAATTGTTTGAATTACTTTTTGTCGACGGTAATCCGGCAGGAGTTAAAAGCATGTTGAGCATGATGGGATATATCGAAAACGAACTTCGGTTGCCGTTGGTTCCCACGCGAATCACCACTTATGAAAAGATTCGCGACGTATTACGACATTTGAATATAAAATGCTGAATTATAAATGCTTGTTTTGATTATTCGGAATAAATTTCATAAAAAACAAAATAAATCAAAGTACTTTCTTTGTTTTTAAGTAAAAATGAGTAATTTTGCAGCCGAAACAAAACAAGCCCGGATGGCGGAATTGGTAGACGCGCTAGTTTCAGGGACTAGTATTCGCAAGGATGTGCAGGTTCGAGTCCTGTTCCGGGCACCAGAAGAAACGCTAATAATCAATTAATCAGATTGTTAGTGTTTTTGTTTTGATACATTTGCACAACATTTGCACAACTCATGAAAAATAAACTACCCGTTGTTTAAATTAATAATTCTGGGATGTTATTAAATTTCCACTCCTATCTTATTTGACTTTTCCCTGTTACATTCTTGACAGAGCAATTGTAGATTTCTATATGTTGTAGCTCCGCCCTTGGAAAAAGGTATGATATGGTCAAACTCCAAATTTTCCCGGCTGCCACATTTTACACAACACCCGCCGTCTCTATTCCAAACCCTGTCTTGGACGTCTTGGGGGATTGGTTCGTGCTTGGATTCGTTGTTTCTCCTTTCGTTAAATAATAATCCGGCTTCTATGAGTTCTTGTAAGGCTTGTTTTTTGCATTCAGAAAGGCAAATAATCCGAAGTTATTATTTTTTCCTTTTTTCCAATAAAATCTGAATTTTTTATCTCGTCTATAATAGATTCGTATGTTTCGTCAATTCTATAATATGATTTGCTTGCACATTCATACAGTTCTTTAAGCAAAACAGATATATCGCTATCGCTATTTTCTTCATATGAACTCAAACAATCTATTTGATCTCCATCATTGTTATATATTTTTATCGAATAGTAGTGCGCCTCTTGATCATAAGGATCACTATAAAAAACACGAGAAATCTCTATCGTGCTATTTAGAAGAAAAAGTACAAATCCGTTTCCACTTGTTTTTGACCAAGCAATTTGCCTTTCTTTACACTTTTTGATAATACCTTCTATTACGGTTTTTAATTTTTCATCCATGACTGATATTTTTTAATTTATTTTTTAAATTTATTACTGTAGTTGATGTGTCTTTTAGATTTTCGCTGATTTTGCCAAAATCAACAGAGTTTTTACTGTTAAGAAAAAATTGATTTATATTATTCAAATCGGTTTTTATGTTAAATAAATGATTTCCATATTTCTCGGTCTTATATTTTCCGTAATTTTTTTTATTTCTGATTCCTATTAAAATTTCTTCTAAATCAAGCATTCTCAAATAAGCAAGTTCGTATTTTTTTTCATTTATTTTATCTGTTATATAATTAACGAATTGATTTGCTTTCTCTAAATCGGAAACAGAAAGTAGTGTTTCTGATTTAGCAATAAAATTGTTTACTTCCGTTTTAATTTGTTTATTAAGTTGTTTAACACTCATTATTTGTGAATATGCAATTATAAGTCCACTCAAAGAAAGAACAGTTCCAAAAACAGTAACGCCATTAACAATGGTTCTTTCATTTTGTGGCACGATACAAAAAAATATATACGACGCAATCAACAAAATGAAAAAAATGATGAGTATTACTATTGTAGAATAATTGTCTTTTATTTTGTTATTCATTTAACACTCTAATTATCTTATCCTTCATCTCTCGCAAATCCAAAAACTCACTATTATCAATTGGAATTGCCAAGAAAATATGAGACGATTTAACATCCTCTTTGGCTATAATATTCTTTAGCCTTTCTACTTCTTGTTTTAATTCGTTAATTAATTCGGCATTGTCTCCAGCTTTTGAAACTTCATCAAAGAAATATCCAACAGGAACATTAAATATAGACGCTATTTTTTCTAAGTCATTAGCCTGTATTTTATTTCCATTAATACATCTGTGTAAATTAGCTTCGCTCATTTCAATATCCTTCGCTAATTTCTTTAAACCACCGGCTCTATTTTCTGCAAGTTCTTTTATTTTTATTATGTTCATAACGAGTGAATTAATATTGTTTAACAAAAATAATGACTGTATTATTTGCAAGTGGCTAAAAAATAGTATAGCTTTGCACTATAAATATACAACAATAATTTAAAACATAAAAACATGGACAAAGAATTAATAAAAAAAAATGCAGACAAACTCAACAAATATATATTGAGTTTAGAACGCGAAGAGCAAAACTTGTTTGTTTGCACTCTTGCCAACGAAATGGACATTTCAATTCAATCCATTCAGAATTTGAGATACGGTCTGGGTGGGTTAGGCAAGTTAAAGAGAGAAAAAATAGAACAGGTGGCAGGGGTTAAAATTTTCGGGGAGGAATAAACATGGAAATTAAAAAACATCAACGAGAAGGTTTTTATATGTGTGTTGTGGCTACCATATTCTGGACAGTTTTAGGAATTTTAATTCACTGGGTTTTTGGTCTTTTTTGTTTCTTCCTTTGCGTTTCATTTTCTTCGGCTCTTATTGATATATACTGCATAGAAGATGATGACAGGCGCGGCAGAATTATTGTCAGAGGAACAGGTATTCTTTCTATGTGTTGTATTTTCTTTCTATTTTTAACAACAAATTAAACAATGGAAGCAAAAAATTACAGAATATGCAAGTTTAAATCCGACGGCACATGGAAGTACGGCTTTTTTCATCAGTGGATTGATGGGGCATTTGCGATAGTCGAAGATAGAGAGGGGAAACCAGATCTGGTAGAAATAACCCAAATAATATTTTTGGAAAATCTTTCATATTGGTACAGTAGCATTAAGGGAGAGTATATTATAGAAACAAACCATAAATAACAATCATGAACACCATTATTGAGCTTGCCAAGCAATGTCCCGGCGTCAACATTACGCTCAAAGCCGGCGACCTCATTGAAGCCGTCGAATACTGCGTACAAGCAACCCGCCGGGAACTGGAGCAACAAATCATCGCCGACAACACGGAGACCTATAAAAGCCCCGACCAGGTATCAAAAATACTTGACGTCGACAAATCAACCCTTTGGCGTTGGAAGAAACAGGGATATTTAACGCCGGTTGAAATCGGCGGCAAATGCCGTTACCGGATGAGTGACATAAAAAAGATATTAGAACAAGAAAAATAATCAACCAATGGAAACAATAACAATTGACGAATTTTCAGGAAAAAAGAACTA
>JAISNS010000015.1 GCA_031276105.1 Dysgonamonadaceae bacterium | reverse complement strand
TGCGCATTGATTTGCCCTATTTCTATAAAATCAATAAAAAACATATCTATATGTTAAATAAATGCCGGGCGATCAAATATTAACATTTGCAATGGAGAATATTTATCTGAGAATTTTCAAAAAATAGGCCTTTTCGGACAGACACTATTTATTGAAGTTTCCCTTAATAAGGTGGAAGACTTAATAATTCATTGCGTTTACGGCATATTATATGCCGGTTTTCCGAATAAAGTGGCCGCAGAAGCGTCTTCGATTTTCACGATCACTTTATCCCCGACACGGAATCCGGCTTTTTCGAAAATCACCACTTTGTTTTGAGAGGTTCGCCCGAATAATTTTTCTCTCGAACGTTTCGAGAAGCCTTCTACCAGCACTTCCGCTGTTTTTCCGATCTCTTCTTTATTTCGCATCAGGGATAATTCCAATTGTAAAGCAATGATTTCCTCCAATCTTCTTGTTTTGACTGCTTCCGGCACATTGTCCGGTATATGTTGAGCGGCATAAGTCCCCGGACGTTCCGAATATTTGAACATGAAAGCCGAATCGAAACCCACTTCGCGCATCAGAGAAAGTGTTTCTTGATGGTCTTCTTCCGTTTCGGACGGAAAACCGCAAAATAAATCCGTCGAGATGGCTGCTTCGGGAAGAATTTTCCGGATGGCCGCAATACGTTCCAAATACCATTCGCGCGTATATTTCCGGTTCATTGCTTTCAGTATGCGCGAGCTGCCCGATTGAGCCGGTAAATGGATGTGTTTGCAAATATTTGGGTAACGGGCGATCACTTCTATTATTTCGTCGCTCATATCTTTCGGGTGGGAAGTTGTAAAGCGGATGCGCATATTGGGCGCTTCAACAGCGACCAGTTCCAATAAACGGGGAAAATTGATTGTTTCATCTCTGTTCACGAAGCGATACGAATTGACATTTTGTCCCAAAAGCGTTACTTCTTTGTATCCCTGTTCTTTCAATACGTTCAATTCCTTTAAAATACTGCTTACTTCGCGGCTTCTTTCCCTTCCGCGCGTGTAGGGAACAATGCAATACGTGCAAAAATTGTTGCACCCGCGCATGATAGATATGAATCCCGCTATTTTTAATCCGGACAATTTCAGGGGAATAACGTCTTTGTACGTTTCGGTCGTGGATAATTCTACGTTAATCGCTTTTTCTCCTTTTTCTACCGTTGCAATCAGGTGGGGCAAATCAAGGTATGAGTCCGGCCCGACAACCAAATCGGCATGATGTTCCCGAATCAGTTCATCTTTAACCCTTTCGGCCATGCAACCCAAGACTCCGATAATCAAATTTTTCTTTTTCTTTTTCAACGATTGAAAATATTGAAGACGGGAAAGTACTTTTTGTTCGGCATTATCCCTTACCGAACAGGTATTAATCAGAATTAAATCAGCTTCTTGGTAATTTTTTGTCATTTCAAACTCATCCATTTGCATAACGGACGTTACCACTTCACTATCTGACACATTCATTTGACAACCGTAGGTTTCAATGAACATTTTTTTAAAACTATTATTAATTAATGGATTAATCTCATTTTTTTCCTTTTTTTGCATACTGTTTTGATGAAATTGTTTTAGTAAATACTCGATTTAGTATAAATTAACTATTTAAATATAATTTTTTTTTGAAAAATGTTTGTTGTTTCTAAAAAAGTTCCTACCTTTGCTTCCGAAAAACGTAAAATTTTTTCATAGTTAAGGTTTTGGTTAAATGGGTTAGGGGTGGCTGCGAAGTCATCCCTAATATTTTTATGTTGATTTTGCATTATATTCATAAATATTTCCGTACATTTGTTTCGCAAAAATAATCATTTTTATGGATAAATTATCAGACTATATACCTCTAATAATAATTATAGGTTCTATTATTTACTCTGCAATCAAAGGCGGTTCGAAGAAAAAGCAGGAAGAAATGGCTAAGACGACTCTTCCTGGGAAAAGATTCGACGAAACGGTTCGATCGGAAAAAAATGCCGTTAAAAAGCAAACGTTGCCGAAACCCAAAGTGGCATCTACCGAAAAAAAAGAAATATTCCACAAGGCGGCAAAAGTGATTCCAAATGTTGAAACACATTTGGTGGAGGAACAGGAATACGTAAAACCGCTTTTGGATATTGAAGATCACGAAGAAGTCAGGCGGGCGTTTATCTACGCTGAAATATTGAACCGGAAAAATTATTAACAACGAAGAACAAAAGAGAAAAGTGCCAATCCATTGTCACTCGTCACTTGTCACTTCTCTCTCATCACTTTAGCGAATATTATTTTATTTAATTTATTTGACTTTTTTTACCGGCGATAATTATTGCAGTCTATAAAAATATCATACCTTTGTCGCCGAAAAAAAAACAACTATGATTTTACAATAACTATGGAAAAAAATCAACTATGTTTTTTATCGTATTATATTAATTAATTAAAACCAAAAAATGAAAAAAGTAATTTTAACTATGTTTTTGGCCGTATCAGGCCTGTGTTTGGTAAGTGCACAAGTTTATTTAGGAGGTTCCGTTGGCTTTAGTACAAGCAATTCAAAACCGGAAAAAGGAACCAAAACCGATCAATCTTCTTTCTCTTTTATCCCTGAAGTAGGTTACAGTTTAAATCAAGATTTAGATTTAGGACTAAAAGTGGGATTCGGCAATAATGAGTATGCCGACAATACCGAAAGCAGCAATTGGATAGTTGCGCCTTATGTAAAATATTCGTTCGCAGAATTCGGCCGGTTCAGTGTATGGGGACAAGGAGAATTATTCGTTGGCGGAGCAGAAAATAATAAAGTAAAAAGCTCAAGTTTCGGATTAAACATCAAGCCGGTATTGAAATACAATTTATCTGATAATTTTGTATTAGTAACCAACCTGAACTTTCTTAATATCGGATTTGCTCAAACCAAAACAAAAAATCTGAAAACAGACACCGGTTTCAGTTTGGGAATGAATACGAATAATGTAGCCAATACAGGCAATTTATCAATTGGATTCATATATAAATTCTGATAAATATTTAAGATACAAAGGATAATAGATAAAAGAAGAGAGAGGAGACAGGAATGATGAAAAAGACATCTTCCTGTCTCTTTTATTTTTATTTTATCGAATGGTGATAAAGATTCGAAAGTTTGACTTTGGAAAATTACGGTTACGTGGATAAAACGCGATTTATCGAATTATTGAAAATGGAACAGCAACTCTCTGAAAAAACACAAAAGCGGAAATATTAAAAGCTTACGAAGCATTATTGAAAAATGTTCAAGATGCAAAAGCCTTCGGTATTGATAACTCCAATCGGTGAGAAGATTCTCACTTACTTTTTTCAAAAACATTTGCATAATTCGAATAAACAAATTACATTTGCAGCGGTTTTTGTAAAATAATAGCAAATATGGCAGCCTCCGAAATTTACAGTTTATTACACATTATTAACTTCCAAAGCTTGGAATATAACTGATTAATTCGAACACACACACACACACACACACACACACACACACACACCCACACACACACACACACACACACACAGCAGGTTCAAGGCTAAAGGTAAAAGGTGCAGGGGAGGTACAGGGTATAAGGTACAAGGTGCAGGAGCGGCAAAGCCGTGTATCTTGTACCTTTTGCTTTTTACCCTGCACCGAGCGGTGCACGATGTCTGCACCGAGTGGTGTAGGGTGTCTGCACCGAGTGGTGCAGGGTGTCTGCATGTGCGCGGTGCACGAGCGTGTACAGTCGCCGCACTCGAACGTGTGCGGGGTTGCGATACGCCGGCAGGCGTACCCGGTGAATAACCCCCGGATTTATCCGGGGGTAAACGTAGCTTCTCCCTCTACGAACGCCGGAGGCGTCACCCTTTTATGTATGTGCAAAACACCAAAAGGGCAACGCCATCCGGCGTTCACGGGGGGGAGAAGAACGCCGCTTACCCCCTGTCATTGCGGGCTTGACCCGCAATCTCCTGATTAAATCTGCGTTTTTCAGGGGATTGCGGGTCAAGCCCGCAATGACAGGATGATTGAATGAATTAAGAATTAGGAATTA
>JAISNS010000012.1 GCA_031276105.1 Dysgonamonadaceae bacterium | reverse complement strand
ATTTAAGGCATTCAATCACGAAACAGAAAAGGAATACGAAGCGACCAATGCTCCGCTGCTGTTCGTTATTGATGCGGTTAACGGGAATCCCGATACTCCTTACGAGGTTACGATTAGCGACATTGTCACTCAACAAATCCCGCTGGCAGAAGGCTGGACATGGATTTCTACCAATGTCACCCCTACGGAAACACCGATTATCGAACAGTTTATACAAACTATCGGCAGCGCAGGCATCTTGCTTAAAAGTCGCGACCGGTTTATTCAAGCCCCTTATTGGATCGGTACATTATCCGAAATCAACAACCGCGAAATGTATATGGTGAAAACGGGAGCTACTGCCAACCTTTCATTGGCAGGTTTGCCCGCAGTACCGGCAACTACGTCCATCGTGCTGCAAAACGGATGGAACTGGGTCGGCTATGTACCGCAAGCGCCGTTGCCCATCAACGAGGCCTTGGCCAACCTGAATCCGCAAGACGGCGACCAGATTAAATCGTATTCGGCTTACAGCGTTTACAGCGACGGTAGCGGATGGACGGGCAGCCTGCAAACCTTGAATCCGGGCGAAGGGTACAAATATTTCTCCCAAACTGCGCAATCCTTTGTCTATTCCGAATGGGCTCCTGCATATCCGTCTCCGGGAATACGCAGCAATATAGCCGGTGATCAGCCCCGGTGGGCAATCGAAAAACATCGCTATCCCAATAACATAACCGCTACGGTTGTCGCTTTATTGGACGATACCGAATGGCAAAGCGACCGGATAGAAATCGGCGCTTTCGTTGGAGAAGAATGTCGCGGTTCGGTATTTTTGCAATACGTTCCGCAAGTATCCGAACATCCCTACATGGGCTTTTTGGTCGTGTATGGCGATGGCGACGAAGAAATACGGTTACGAGTTTACAACCATGCAACCGGCGAAGAATACGATGCAACCAACAAACTGTCTTTCAAGGCCGACACTATTTATGGCGCTCCCGCAACGCCTTACAGGATTACATCGTTGACTACCGGCATTGATGACGTTGTTGATCGGGGACTACGTGTTTATCCCAATCCCGTTCAATCGGAACTCTTTATCCAATCGGAAAGACCGATAGAAAGAGTAGAAATTACGGATGTTTCCGGGCGTGCCGTGGTTTCGACAAATTCGACTACCGTCAACGTTTCGCATTTGCCGCGCGGCGTGTATTCGGCAAAAATCTTTATCGGCAATCAAAGCTTTGTAAAGAAGATAGTCAAACAATAAAAACATGAGCGCTCAATTTTAAAAACTCCCGCCTGAAGTTCGCTATTTCAGGCGGGAGTTTTGTAACTTTGCGCATGATTAAAAAATCGGATTAATGTCTAACGAATACAAATCGGCGAAAACGTTCCGTTACCTGTTTATTTTTGTTGCGATAATCATTGCCATTGCTTCGGTGTGGGTTACCGATGCGCTTGTCAGCGAATTGAAAGAGGAAGAGCGGAAAAAGATCGAACTTTGGGCCGAATCGGTTGCTTTGATGTCTTCCGAAGCGCTGGCGGAAGAACATAATGCCGATATCGAAGACAATACCAACGCTTTTAACGAATACGATAAGTTTCTACTCAAAATTATTGAAGGCAATACGACTATTCCGGTTATTGTGACGGACGATTCGGATAATGAAATCGGGAAGAAAAATATCCTGCCTCAAAAGGAAAACGATCCTGATTTTATCAGGCAAGAGATAAAAGCTTTCAAGAAAAAACATGCGCCGATTATGATTCATTTGGACGAAAACACGGTTCATTATGTCTATTACGACGATTCGACCGTCCTGAAACAGTTGCAACTGTTTCCTTTTGTACAGTTGGGAGTCGTATTTATTTTTATCATCATCTCCTTCCTGGCTTTAAACAGCGCTCAAAAAGCGGAACAGAATAAAGTTTGGGTAGGATTGTCCAAAGAAACGGCGCATCAGTTAGGCACTCCTATTTCTTCGCTAATGGCGTGGGTGGAATACCTGAAAACCAAAAATACAGACCCCGGCCTTTTGGCGGAGATGGATAAAGACGTTCAACGACTAAAGATAATTGCCGAACGTTTCTCCAAAATCGGCTCTAATCCCGAACCGGAACTTATTGATTTGAACGAAACCGTTTGCCGTGCGGTCGAATACATGGAACGGCGCATTTCGTCGAAAGTGAACATCACCACCCATTTTCCGACGGAATCGCTTTGCGTGTCGATGAACGAATCGCTTTTCGGCTGGACACTCGAAAACCTGATTAAAAATGCCGTCGACGCGATGGACGGACAGGGGAAAATCACACTCTCGGCACAGAAAAAAGGGAGAAAAATCATTCTCGACATTTCCGATACCGGTAAAGGCATCCCTAAATCGAAATTCAAATCCGTTTTCCACCCGGGTTATACAACGAAAAAAAGAGGCTGGGGATTAGGCCTGTCGCTCGTAAAACGAATCGTCGAATCCTTCCGGAAAGGAAAAATCTACGTGTATAAATCCGAATTAGG
>JAISNS010000352.1 GCA_031276105.1 Dysgonamonadaceae bacterium | reverse complement strand
AGTAAACATAAATTCCAAACCGCCTTGCGCCCGGTTTTTGGCAAGTATCACGCCATTGTGGAAATTAACAGCTTCTTTTACAATAGACAGTCCCAATCCGGATCCGCCTTTGTCTCTTGTGCGGCCTTCGGTTATGCGGTAAAAGCGTTCAAAAATATAGTCGAGGTATTTTTCTTCAATCCCTATTCCGTTGTCCGAAAAAGAAAAATAATAATATTCTTCATCTTCCATATAATTGTGGATGGTAATTGTGATATTTTCACCGGCATATTTCAGTGCATTCGTACATAAATTAAAGAAAATAGAATATAATAATGTTCGGTTTCCTTTCACTATCAAGTTATTGGCTACAAGAAGATTGACGGTACAATTGTGTTTCAGAATATCTTCTTTCATATCTGTTTCCATCATTTCTACCAGCAAATTATAAATATTGACCGGTTCTGTGGAGAAATATTGAGGTGCGTCGTTTGTTTTGGTCAGCAGGATAACATCTTGAATAATCTGCGAAAGGCGTATGATTTGCTTATAGGCTCGTTCGATGTATTCTTTCTTTTTTTCGGGGGGTATGTTTTCCCGTTCTATCAATGTTTCGAGGTATCCTCTGACGCTCGTTACCGGAGTACGAAGTTCGTGGGCAATGTTGTTGGTCATTTCGGCGCGGTCGATTTGTTTTTTCTCCGTTTCGGAAACGTCGCGGATAATTACCTCAAAACTTTTATCGTCGAAAATAATGACTCGCACAAAGAAATGCCGTCCGTTTGCATGAAGTTTGTTTGTAAATACATTCTGTTTTCCCGGATTTTCAAGGAATTGCAAAACATCGCCAAAAACGGGACTCTTGAACAGGGTGTTGGCATTAACCGTTGGTTCGCTCAGCAGGATGTTGAGGTATTGCATAAAAGGCGAATTGGTATAAATATTTTCAAAGAACGGCGTGAAAAACGAAATACCTTCTTCCGAGAAGTGGAAATGTTCCAACAATTTTTCCCGTTCGAGCAAAGCGTCTTTTTCTTTCATTTCCAATTGTTCGAATATATTTACGACGGCGGTTTGAATTTCCCGCAATTCGCTGTCGGGCATGGAAAGAATGTGGGGGAAGGCTTTGTTTTCTCCAAACGACCACACAAACTCTTTCAGTTTGTAAACCGCTTTCCTGAAAACAAAGTAAATGCTTAAATGAAAGACAAATATAAAGACAAACAACAGGATAATAAACACTAAAGAGGGTGTATCCGGACGAAACCAGTTTTGTATTTCCTGCGTATAGGGCAAACCGACACGGATGATATATCCATTCTTGTATGCAGCATAAAACATATATTTGTCGCCGGTTGCATTAATTTGACGGATGTTCCATCCTTTTTCTTTGAGGAGAGCCGTTTTTATCTCGATGTCTGTCCATTGATTTTCCCGGTTATCATTATTATGGGCGCAATTGTCGTAAAGGATTTCGTTGTCTTCGTTTACAATCGTAAGATGCAGGCCGGCAGGAAAAAGAGGCAGCAAGGCGTCGATCCGGTTCAATTGATCCGATTGCAGTTGGTTTTGGATAATATAGGTATCAACGATATTGACGTAGGTATTTTGAGCTGATTTAAGTCCCTCTGTTTTAATCAATTTACTTCGATGCAAGACAAACGAGACTTCAACATAAGCAGAAAAGAAAAAAACAACAAACAAATAGAAGAATGCCCATTGTCTGTATTTTTTGTGTTTCCAATTGCCTAATCTGCTATTTTCCATTTGTATAGACACGCGCCGTATCGTTAAAAGAGTAGCCGTAACCGGAACGGTTAGTGATGTAAATACTGTATTCGTTCATTTTTTTTCTTAAACGGGCGACATGCACATCGACCGTTCGTTCAAGGACATAACTCTCATCTTTCCAAACGTTTTGGAGGATTTCTTCACGAGTAAAAATGCGTTGCGGAAAATGCATCAACAAGCTAAGAATTTCAAATTCCTTTTTGGTTAGGACCACTGTTTTGTCTTTCAATTCGAGGTGTTTGGAAATCAGATTCAGTTTCATTCGACCGATAATTATTTCTTCCTGTTGCAAGTCGATCGGCGGCGCCAGTTCCTGTCCCCGGCGAAGGATGGCTTTCACGCGGGCAATTACTTCTTTGATGGAAAAGGGTTTGGAAATATAATCGTCTGCCCCTACGGAAAATCCGGTTAGCATGTCATTTTCGCTTCCTTTGGCCGTTAAGAAAATAATCGGCGTCTGAATATTATCCTTTCTCATTTTTTCTGCGGTTCGGAATCCGGAAATTCCGCCCATCATTACATCCAACAAAATCAACTTATGTTCGGGTGAAATTTTTTCCAAAGCTTCTTCGCCCGACGAAGCGGTGTCGATTAAAAATCCTTCATTTTCCAAATTAAACTGAAGAATTTCGCGAATATCTTCTTCATCATCAACAATTAATAATTTAGGAGCCTCCATATTTTAAACTAAAAACTAAAAACTAAAAAAAATAAAATTAATTTCTTATGTTCACTTTTGATGCCGGATGTCTTTTCCCTCAATCATATAAATGGCAGCTTCGGCTATGTGCGTAGCAATATCGCCCATTTGTTCGATGCCATAAGCCATGTGCGTTATACCGATAATATTGGTTAATTCCTGTTCATTCAACGGAAGTTCCTGAAACAACAAAATTGTGTTTTCGGATATTTCGCGCAACAGTTCATCCATCCCATCATCGTCTGCAATTATTTTATACGCGACGACACTGTCTTCATAGCAAAATGAAAAAATCGCGTCATTAACCATTTTTTTTGCATACGACAACATTTTAGACAAAGTTAGTTGAAAATAATCAAATTCAGGCAAATTTGCGTTAAATTTTTTCAACGGGTAGAAAACCGTACCCATCAATAAATCTCCGATTGTTTCCAGAAAATTGGTAATATCCTGATAAGTAATTATTTTTCTTAATTCTGCCGCTTTTGGGGCATATAAAACCAGCGTAACGACATTGGCTCGGATTCCGTTTTCGAGCAAGTCGATATCCGTTTCGGTTTGGATTACTTTTTCGTAAAAGTCGTCCGGTTTATTTCCTTGCATAACTTCTTCGGCAAAAGTAAGTTGTTGCAATACTTTTTCGCAAAGGATTTTGAATTTCTCATCCAAATTAGCTATTTGCCTTGATTTTGAGTTTGTATTTGCGTTCATAAATTGGGCATGTATTTATTGAAAAAGGTCAATTATTATTCGACCTGTTCCGTTATATATTTTTCAGTTCGCTTATCGTTTGGCGCCACGAATATGATATTGGATTTATCGTACTCTATCAGTTCTCCTTTTTCCAGATAGAGAGCATAATCCGAAATTCGTGATGCCTGAGCAAGATTATGCGTAACAATAAGAATCGTATGATTATTTTTCAGGCGGTAAATGAGTTCCTCTATTCGGTTGGTACAGAACATATCAACTGTCGAAGTCGGTTCGTCCATCAATAAAAATTCCGGTTGAAGCGCAAGTGTTCGGGCAATGCACAATCGTTGCTGCTGGCCGACGGTTAACGATAAAGGATTTTTATTCAATCCGTTTTTTACTTCGTCCCAAAGGCTTACGTTCCGCAAACATTCTTCTACGATCCGGTCTTTTTCGCTTTTCGAAAGATAAATCTTATTCAGTTTATAGCCCGACAAAACATTTTGATAGATATTCATGGTCGGGAAAGGATTCGGTTGTTGGAAAACCAAACCGATTCTTCGCCTTACTTCCACGGGGTTCATTTCCATGATGTTTTTTCCGCCCAATAATATTTCGCCCTGCATCCGGATATTCGGGTACAATTCGTGCATCCGGTTGATGGAGCGGAGCAAGGCGCTTTTTCCCGAACCGGAAGCGCCTATGATGGAAGTGATTGCATTCGGTTTTATGGAAACCGATATGTTTTTTAAGGCATAGCTTCCGGGAGAATACGATATGCTGACCGATTTTAATTCAAGTATATGATTTTTATTCATGATAAAGTATAAATTTCCATTGCCGGCCGATACGTTTGGCAATCAGGTTCAAACAAATAATAATTGAAAATAAAAACGCGGAAGTCGCCCAAACCATGCTGACCATGTTCGGAGTATTGAAAAAATCCCAGATCAGTAAGGTCATCGAACTCGCCGGAGCATTGATATTCCAGTTAATCATGGAACAGCCTAAAGCCGTAACAATCAATGGAACCGTTTCGCCCAAGGCCCGCGAAACGGAAATTAATATTCCGGTCAGCAATCCGCCTTTTGCTGCCGGCATAATTATTTTCAGGATAACGCCCGTATAAGAGCCGCCCAAAGCTAATCCGCTTTCTTTCAGATAGGCAGGTAGCAATTTCAGGGTTTCCCTTGTGGTGCGTATAATTTTGGGAAGCATGGATATGGATAAAGCAATTCCGCCCGCTAAGACGGAATAACTGTGAAAAGATTTGACGACAGACACGTAAACAACTATCCCTATGATAATTGAAGGCATTCCGTAACAAACGGCATTTAAGTATTGAATCAAATTTGCGAATTTTTTTCCCCTGTTTTCGTAAAGGTAAATACCGGTCAATATTCCCAAAGGAACCGTCAAAACAAGCGCAATAGTAAGCATATACAGACTTCCGCAAATCCCGTTCAGTATTCCTCCGGGAATTGCTTCGCCGGCCAGATTAGCCAGCATTGCATCGACAGGCGAAGGAGAGGTTTGTGTGAAAAAATCCAGACAAATATATTTCAGTCCGCTTTTTACCAGCCGGGCGATGAGCATTAAAAAAGGAAGCAACACAACGAACGAAAACAGGCAAATCAATGCGATAAAGCATTTGTTGATATAAATGCGGAATTTTTGAAACGAAATCATGATACAACCCTCCTTAGTAAATATCGTGCAAATAAGTTAACAATTGCCGTTATCAGGAATAAAAGTAAGGCAATAGCAAACAAAAAACTGAATTTCAAGGCATCGGCAGTCTCAAATTGATTAAAAATAACGCTTGCCAGCGTATTTCCGATATCGTTGATGCCGGATGGAAAATGATTGGAATTTCCGATAATGATTGTTACGATGATTGTTTCGCCCAATACTCTCCCTAAAGCAAGAGCGTAGGCCGACATAATTCCTTTTTTCGCGAAGGGAATGCTTATGTTCCGAATCACTTCGAACCGGGTCGCGCCCAAGCAGTAAGCGCCTTCTTTCAATTGTGTGGGAACGGCAGCAATAAATGTTATAATCATGGAGGTAGCATACGGAACAATCATCAGCGCCAGCAGAATAGTTGCAGGCAAGATGCCATAGCCCTGATGACCGATATGCAGAGCGGCGAAAAACGGACGCAACGAATAATATCCCCATATCCCCAGAATGACGGAAGGAGTTCCGGCCAATACATCAATGAATGTATTTAACCGGAAAGCGATTTTTCGTCCTTTGTATAAATCTCCGACGAATAAAGCCAGCGAAAGGGAAAATGGGATACAGATGATTAAAGCCAGCGAAGCAGTGAGCAGCGTTCCGGTGAGGAAAGGTAAGGCTCCATACTGTCCGTTTTCCGGATTCCATTCCGACGAACCGATAAACCGGAAAAAGCCGAAATGCTCGAAAGCCGGCCTCGCTTGCGATAGCAGCAAATATAATATTCCCGCCATTAAGAACAATAATGCCAGCGTCGAAACAAACAACGTCATTTTGAATACTTTATCTTTCATCCCTTCTCCTGATTCTCATCATTCATCACTCGTCTATTATCACACTTATATTTCCCGGTATTCCATTGATTCTATTAAATTTTTCGCCTTTTCGATAACATTATCCGGTAAAGGCATATAAGTTAATCTTCCGGCAAATTTTTGGGTTTTCGGATTAACCACATAATGCAGGAAGGATTTCAAATCTTCATATTTTTCGATACTCCGGCGATTATAAGCCTGATTTTTATACACCAATATCCACGAAAGACAGGGAAGCGGATACGCATTTTCCAATCCCGTGTCGGTAAGTATCATATTGTCCGGAAATTCCATATCGGCAAGATAATTAAGAGAATATTTGCTTGCTTTGACAAAGTGACCGGAAACATTTTGAATGGCAGCCGCCGACAGATTGAGGGCTTCTGCGTGTTCCATACTCACATAACCGATTGAACCATGCAGGTTTTTTATCGTATTGGCAAGCATTGAATTTCCTTTAGCGGCAATTCCCTTTACCGGTTTTAAAGATTTTCCTGCGCCCATTTGGTGTTTCCATTCATCATTGGTTTGAGAAAGATAATAAGAAAACACGTCAGTCGTTCCGCTTCCGTCCGAACGGGAAACCGGCACAACCGGAATAGCCGGCAATTTTATTTCGGGATTAAGCGCCGCAATATGGGCGTCGTCCCAATATTTGATTTTCCCCAAATAAATACCTGCGATAACCGCGGAATTTAAATTCAATTCCCTGATACCCGGAATGTTGAAAACAATGACAATCGCTCCTAAAGAACCCGGAATGAGGAGAATATCTTCACCTCCCATTTTCTTTTCGTTAAAGTATGCGTCAATAACAACGAAATCGACTACCTTATCTTCGAAAGCGCGGATACCGCTACCACTGCCGGTTTCATTATAAATGACTTTATTTCCGGTTTCCTGCTTATAATGGGAGATAGCAATGTCGAAAAAAGTTTGGGGGAAAGAAGCCCCTACGCCGGACAAATCTACTCTAAATCCGTTCGGATGCCGACAACCTCCACATCCTTGTAATAAGAATATGATAAAAAAGCAGATTTGAAATGTTTTTCTCATTCGCATTTCATTTATTGACTAAAAAAAGTTCTAAAAACTTTCAAACTGCAAATATAAGTCTGAATTTTGATTAAAATAAGGTTTTTATGTTAAGATTTTGCTACGAAATTAAAAAGGC
>JAISNS010000197.1 GCA_031276105.1 Dysgonamonadaceae bacterium | reverse complement strand
CAGTCGGCGCTTTGCGCCTTTGTGCATTTTTTCTCCGCCACATTTTTGCAAGCCCTGGAAACCTACGGTTTCCTTTATCGGGCTTGCAAAAACGTCATATACAGCCGGAACGTTATGCGACATACGCCCCTAAATTGGTTGGGAAATTATGTTAAGCGCCTACGGCGCTAGTTGGAATGAAAAATCCACATAAAAATATGTTGACATTATTAAATTATCAGAATATAATAGAAAAATAAAATTTTTAGGAGCATATTCATGGAATACAGGATTATAAATATTGATTATGTATTGAATGATGATGATGGATTGAATTCATTTTTCACTTTTTCCGACTTCAAAATATTCGCCCAAAGAACGAATCGAAACGCTCGTCGTTGTAAATTCTTTTACGACCGAATAACTTTTCCCATCATAAATTGCACAAAATATGCTATCTTTGTGCACGTCAAGTCCACTTGTTTTCATAATCTTTTTCTTGTTAAAAATAAAACACAAAATTAGAAAAAATGTGGATTGATGCAAGGGGGCGAGTGAGTTCACCCCCTAATTTTTATCCGTTTGTGTGTAATTGGGAATTTAATGCTAACTTTGCCGATATTATTTTGCAAAAATTTTGCAACTCTATGTACATAAAAATTATATTGGATACACGTAGAGCCGGAACAAAATCGGCATACATCGCTATGTACATGTACACAATTAATTTTAAGAGCAAACCCGGTTCATGGGTTCTGGGTCAAATCAAAGTTGAAATGATTTTCTATTCTCCCGGCTACGCCCGTGTGCCAAAGGTAACTAATCTTATTTGGAGGCGCCAAGGAGTGGGAGAAAGGAGGAAAATCATGGTCTCCCAGGCAACTTTCGCACTGCTTTGAAACCGAAGAAAAGAAAAAAGAAGAAGTCGAAAATTTTGTACTCTACACGCAGGAACAGGGCACAAAGAACGGGAATAAAGCAGGTCTGGTTCCGAAGTTGAAATTGCTGTACGGGTTTTCTTTTACTCGAACAAACTGTTGAACATTCCCCGGCAGGGATAGCCGTCTGCGAATAAACTTTTTCCATGCACCGGTTAGGGAATGCCTTTCGGCGTATTTTTCCCTATCCCCATAAACAGCGGCAGGAAAAAGAACAGCGCGACAAACGAAAACACCAGCCCGCCGACCGTTCCGGCGGCCAGCGGAAACCAGAATGCTTCGCGATATTCGCCGACCATGAAGGGAATAAATCCGAGGATGGTGGAGAAAATAGTCAGGAAGATTGGCTTGACTTTGGCGTTCCACGCTTTGATGTAAGCCGCAGCCGGACGGAGGCGCGGACGGGATCGCCGGATGTTGTTGTACTCGTTGAGGACGTAAATGTTGGCGTTGACCGATAAGGCCGCCAGAAGGATGAACGCCGCAAACCCACCCTGATCGAAATTCAGTTTGAACCAGTAGAAGGTCAAAAATAAACCGATGAACGATACGGGAATGATAAAAATCACTACCAACGGCTGTTTCATGGAATTGAACAGGAAACCGGTCATGAAGAAGATGATGGCAATGATTAAAAACAGCAACCAGTATTGCGAAGCAGCTTTCTCGCCCCACCAGTAATGATAGGTTTCGCTTTCGGCCTTGTAGCCCAGCGGCGCCATTTGATTGAACGACTCGATGGCGCGCTCCATCACCTTGTGCGATTGCTGGTAAGCGCCGATGTATTCGTATTGCAGGCAGAGGCGGTATTGCTGGTTTTCCTTGGCAATGTCCTGCGGAGCCATCCATTTCTCGACCTGAGCAACGCCGGTCACTTTGTACTGCCGGTCGCCGGTTTTGCCGGGATGGTTTTCCATGTTCCAAACGTCCATTTCGGCGGCTTGACGGGAGAAAAGCCGGACGGGTTCTATCCGGTCTTCGTGCAGCCAGTCGGCAACGTGAATGTTTCTTTCAAAGAGAGGTTTTAATGAATTGAACAGATCGACCGGCAGGATGTTTGCTTGCGAGAGGCGTTCCTTTTCCAAATCGAAAAAGTATTCCGTGTAATCGTTTTTGTACCAGCTGAATTTCGAGTCGATCGTGACTTCTTTTATCCGGCGGTGTTGCAGGAGCGAATCTTGCAGGGCGACGGCTAACGCCATGAGTTCGTCGTAGTTGTATCCCAGCAACTTGATGCGGCAGGAGCCGGCCTGTTCCTTGACGTCGTTGTTGAAGCCGTCGCCCAGTCCGTGAACCTGCCAGCTTCCGCCGCCCAACTCCAGCGCCTTGCTGATGATTTTGCTTTTGAGCAAATGGGGAAAACTGCTTCGCTGGTGCTTCTTGACAAACAGGATGCGGATATTCGCCCGCTGACCGTTTTCGACACGGGTTTCAAACTGCCTGACTTCGGGATATTGCCGGATGTAGTTTTCCATCTTCCGAATCAGGACGTCCATCTGGTCGCGGGTAGAGCCGTTGGGCAGGGAGGCGGCAACGTGCAGGGTTGTTTCGCTTCGTTCGTCCGACGAATAGGAACCGTTCTGCACTTTTTGGGCAAAGAGGCGCATCGTTCCGCCCAGCGCAACGTCGGAAACGGGTTTGATTTTCTCTTTGTAAACGGTCGAACCGAGGGTTTGATTGTAGAGGTTTGCCCAGTAACCCAAATCTTCTTCACTCGCAATGCTGTAAAATCCTTTATCCGTCTTCTTTTCTATCTTTTCGGGAAGAAGAAAAACGGGCAGGCCGAAGGCTAAGATAATCAGAGCAATAAACCAGCCTTTCCGCCGCTGCATGAA
>JAISNS010000186.1 GCA_031276105.1 Dysgonamonadaceae bacterium | reverse complement strand
ACGAAGAAATACGACAGTCGCAAACCACAACGGGACGAGAAATAGAAACAAGGTAAAAGCTCATCCGAACTACCGAATTATTAAGCTGTCAAACAATAACTACACAACTGATGCCAATTAGCGGCTTATCTGATGAATACCCGCTATAATCTGTTCGCGTTTTTCCGGCCATGGACGGCGAACACCGGATGTATAATGCCCCAATAAGACGGTCTATGGATTTACTTGTGTAATCTTATGCAAGAGGGTTAAACTTTAATTTCCTGTCGCCGGATACAAGAGGGTACGAAAAAGGAATTATTTCCGGAATTGCCGGTAAGACGAGAATTTTATGCTAACTTTGCAGCGGTCAACGAAAATCATTCGTAAATTGAATTAAAAAATAATAAAAACAATGTATTTATCCGAACAAACATGGCGATGGTATGGGCCGAACGACCCGGTTAGCTTGTGGGACATCAAACAGGCGGGCGCCACAGGAATTGTAACTGCACTGCATCATATTCCCAACGGGGAAATATGGACAACGGAAGAAATCAGGAAACGAAAAGCAATGATTGAAGCCGTAGATTTAACTTGGCCGGTCGTAGAAAGTGTTCCCGTTCACGAACACATTAAAACGCAAACCGGCGATTTTCAAACGTATATTGAAAATTATAAAACGAGTATCCGAAATTTGGGCGAATGTGGCGTTCGTATCGTAACTTATAATTTTATGCCCGTTTTGGATTGGACGCGCACGGATTTGGCTTATACGCTACCCGACGGCTCGAAGGCTTTGCGATTTGAAAAGGCTGCTTTTATGGCTTTCGATCTTTTCATTTTAAAACGTCCGGGCGCTGAAAAAGAATATACGTCGCTGGAAACGGCTAAGGCGAAAGCCCGTTTCGACCGGATGAGCGAGGACGAAAAGCATACTTTGACCCGAAATATCATTGCCGGTTTGCCCGGTTCGGAAGAAAGTTTTACTGTCGAACAGTTTCAGGAAGCGCTCGACCGCTACCGGAATATCGACGCGGAAACGCTTCGTAACCACTTGATTTACTTTTTGAAAGAGATTTGTCCCGTGGCCGATGAAGCCGGCGTTCAGTTGGTGATTCATGCCGATGATCCTCCTTATCCCATTCTGGGTTTGCCGCGAATACTCAGCACGGAAGACGATTTCAACCGCTTGGTTGCGGCGGTTCCCAATCCGTCTAACGGGCTTTGTTTGTGTACCGGTTCATTCGGAGTCAGAGCCGATAACGATTTACCGGGAATGATGGAACGTTTGGGCGACCGCGTCGGATTTGTCCACCTCCGCAGTACGAAACGGGACGAGGAAGGTAATTTCTATGAAGCCAATCATTTGGAAGGCGACGTCGATATGTATAACGTGATGAAGCAACTTCTTCTGTTGCAGCAAAAAAGGAAAATATCCATTCCCGTCCGTCCCGACCACGGTCATCAGATGGTGGACGATTTGAAGAAAAAGACCAATCCGGGCTATTCGTGTATCGGGCGACTGCGGGGACTGGCCGAATTGCGGGGATTGGAAATGGGGATTGCAAAATCCATCCTTCGCTAAATGGAACGCGGATGACACTCCGCTCTTGTCATTGCGGGCTTGACCCGCAATCCCATGAATAGGGCGCTACGCTTTTTACGGGGATTGCGGGTCAAGCCCGCAATGACAAGAGTGGAACATTATCTGTATTTTTTATCGGTCAGTATTTGTTGGAGTTTTTCGGCGGATATATTCATGTACAGTTGTCCGGCTTCCGCTAAAGAAATTTTTCCGGTTTCTTCCGAAATGATAATGATTTTGGCGTCGGTTTCTTCCGACAATCCCAATGCGGAACGGTGACGCAATCCCAACTGTTTGGGGATGTCGTGCCGTTGCGAAACGGGTAATATACAGGCTGCTGCTTTGATTTTCTTTCCGTCGATAATCATTGCTCCATCGTGGAGAGGGCTGTTTTTGAAAAAGATGTTTTCTATCAGGCGGGCGCTGATGTTCGCATTTAATAGTTCGCCGGTTGCAATGAATGTATTTAGCGGGATATTCTGTTGAATAGCGATTAAAGCCCCTTCTTTCCGTTTCGCCATATCCATTGCAGCCATCACAATGGGCATGATGCAGGAAATATCTTCTTCCACGCCGACTTTTCCTTTGGATTTGAATATGTTGGCTATAAATCGAAGCCCTTTGTTGGAACCTAATGCCTGCAGAAATTCCCGGATTTCTTTTTGAAAGACGATGACTAATAAAATAAATCCGACACTCATGAACTGATTCAGGATAGCGCCCATCAAGCGCATTTCAAAAATCTGATAAACCAGTATCCACAAAGCGACAAAAGCCAATACGCCCATAAAAATAGTCATAGTTCCGGTTTTTTTCATTAACAAATAAGTCTCGTAAAGGAAAAAAGCGACTAAAAGAATATCAATAGCGTCTTTTATTCCAAAATTGAAGAATGTATCATTTGAAATCATGTTTTTGATTCTTTTATCGTGTTATACAACCGAATTGTTTGAACAGCTTCTTTCACATCGTGTACCCGCAAAATATTCGCGCCCTGAGTCAAAGCAAACATATTGAGCGCCGTTGTTCCGTTCAGGGCTTCGCTTGCCGGAACATGGAGGATGTCGCGAATCATGGTTTTACGGGAAAATCCGGCTAAAAGCGGAAGTTCAAAAATAGTGAACTGTTCCAAATTATTCAAAATTTCATAGTTTTGACGGGTGGTTTTACTGAATCCGAAACCGGGGTCTATCCAAATATCGTTCACGCCTTTTTGATGAAGAACGTTGATTTTTTCCGCAAAATACAGGAAAATATCTTTCATCAGATGATTGTAAACCGTATGTTCCATCATCGTTTGCGGCGTTCCACGCATGTGCATGATAATATAAGGAACCTGCAAATCCGTTACGGCATCAAACATAGCGCTGTCTAATTCGCCGGCTGAAATGTCGTTGATAATCGCCGCCCCGAATTTTTCGACACATTCCCGCGCAACATTCGCCCGAAAAGTATCAATGGAAACGATGGCGCCGGGAAACTCGCGAAACAAAATGCTCAAGCCGAAACGTAAACGTTCCCTTTCTTCCGCTTCACCGACAAAAGCGGCGTTCGGACGCGAAGAATAAGCGCCCACATCAATGATGTCTGTACCTTCCGAAACAATCTGATTTACCCGTTCTGCGATTTCTTTTTCCGTCTGCTTCCGGCTTCCTTCATAGAAAGAATCCGGAGTGATATTTAATATTCCCATCACTTTAGGCATGGAAAAATCCATTAATTCTCCCTTTATATTACTCGTCGTCATCGTAGTCGTTTTTTTTCAATGCACAAATGTACATGAAAATTTTAGATTTAACAGGCAAATAGATAAAATCAGTTTTTATTTCGCCTGTCTTTTGTGTCTTAACTTACAAAATTAATTGTTTGACAATTTAT
>JAISNS010000086.1 GCA_031276105.1 Dysgonamonadaceae bacterium | reverse complement strand
AAAAACTTTTTTTACCTTTGCGCCTCAAATAAAAAATTGATTTTTATGAAAAGTACAACTATATACGGGCTATTGCTTAGCATTATTATTCTCTTGTGCAGAACAAGCTGAAGCGAGGCCGGTATAGCAAATTGTGAAATAAAAAAAATAAACCTTTCTCGCTTCGGTTGGGAAAGGTTTTTTTTAGTAAACGAGTAAACAAGTAAACAAGTAATATGGACAGATTATTTATTTTTGATACGACCTTGCGAGACGGCGAACAGGTTCCGGGTTGCCAACTGAACACCATCGAGAAAATTCAGGTGGCGCAAGCGTTGGAAAACTTAGGCGTGGATGTGATTGAAGCAGGCTTTCCGGTTTCCAGTCCGGGCGATTTTAATTCGGTCGTAGAAATTTCGAAATCGGTCACATGGCCGGAGATTTGCGCCCTCACGCGGGCAGTGGAGAAAGATATCGACGTAGCTGCGGAAGCCTTGCAATTCGCTAAGCGAAAAAGGATTCACACAGGCATCGGCACTTCGCCCTACCATATCAAGCACAAGTTCAATTCTACGCAGGACGAAATTTTGGAACGCGCAATCGCTTGCGTCAAATACGCCAAAAAGTACGTCGAAGAAGTGGAATTTTATTGCGAAGACGCCGGACGAACGGATAACGTTTATTTAGCCCGTGTCGTAGAAGCGGTTATCAAGGCAGGCGCTACGGTGGTGAACATTCCCGACACAACCGGATATTGCCTCCCTTCGGAATACGGCGAGAAAATCAGGTTCCTGATGGAAAATGTAAACGGTATCCACAAAGCGATTCTTTCGACCCATTGCCACAACGACTTGGGAATGGCAACCGCTAACACGATTGCCGGAATCGTAAACGGCGCCCGGCAAGCCGAAGTAACCATCAACGGAATCGGTGAACGCGCCGGAAATACCGCCCTCGAAGAAGTGGCAATGATACTGAAAAGCCACAAAGAATTGACGATTGAAACAAATATCAACACCAAACACATTTATCCCGTCAGCCGGATGGTTTCCAGCCTGATGAACATGCCGGTGCAGCCGAACAAAGCGATTGTCGGGCGAAACGCTTTTGCTCATTCCTCGGGCATACATCAGGACGGCGTGCTGAAAAACCGGGAAAGTTACGAAATTATCGACCCGCAAGACGTTGGCATCGACGACAATACGATTGCGCTGACAGCCCGAAGCGGTCGAGCCGCCCTGAAACATCGCCTGAGTGTGTTGGGCATTGAACTTTCGCAAGAGAAATTGGATAGCGTTTACGGAGAATTTCTTAAACTGGCCGACCGAAAAAAAGATATCAACGACGACGACATTCTGATGTTAGCCGGAAAAGACCGTACCGAATCGCAACGAATCAAACTGGAATATCTCCAAGTAACTTCGGGAATAGGTATCCGGCCGGTAGCAAGTATCGGGCTGAATATAGCCGGCGAAAAGTTCGAAGCCGCCGCCGCCGGAAATGGCCCGGTTGATGCGGCAATCAAGGCGCTGAAACAGATTATTCGCCGTCAAATGGTGATACAGGAATTTCTGATTCAAGCCATTAACAAAGGAAGCGACGACATGGGGAAAGTGCACATGCAAGTCCAACATGAAGGAGTCAACTATTATGGATTTTCGGCCAATACCGATATCATTGCCGCCTCCGTCGAAGCTTACATCGACGCAATTAATAAATTTATTAAATAACCAATCATGGGAAAAACTCTTTTCGACAAAATTTGGGACAAACACGTTGTAACAACCATGGAAAACGGCCCTTCGCAACTTTACATCGACCGCATGTATTGCCACGAAGTAACCAGTCCGCAGGCATTTGACGGGCTTCGCCGCCGGGGACTGAAAGTCTTCCGACCGAAACAAATCACTTGCATGCCCGACCACAATATTCCAACCGTAAATCAGGAATATCCGCTTCAAGACCCGGTTTCCCGCAATCAACTTGAAGCCTTAGACAGGAATGCGAAAGAATTCGGCGTAGATTATTATCCTATCGGGCATAAACTGAACGGCGTTACGCATGTAGTCGGCCCCGAAAACGGACTTTCTTTACCGGGAATGACAATCGTTTGCGGCGATTCGCACACATCCACGCACGGCGCTTTGGGCGCGATAGCTTTCGGTATCGGCACCAGCGAAGTAGAGATGGTATTAGCCACACAATGCGTTTTCCAGTCGCGGCCGAAAACGATGCGGATCACGGTAAAAAACCGCTTAAAACCGGGCGTTACAGCCAAAGACATGGCTTTGTACATTATCGCGAAAATGACTACCGGCGGCGCCACCGGTTATTTTGTGGAATACGCCGGCGAAGCGGTGAAAAATCTTTCCATGGAAGGCCGTCTGACGCTTTGCAACCTTTCCATCGAAATGGGCGCCCGCGGCGGCATGATTGCCCCCGACGAAACTACATTCGAATACCTGAAAAACCGTCGTTTTACGCCGCAAGGAAAAGCTTGGGACGAAGCGCAGGCCTGTTGGGAAACCTTAAATTCGGACTCGGACGCCCGCTTCGACAAAGAAATCGTCTTTGACGCTTGGGATATCGAGCCGCGAATTACTTACGGAACCAATCCGGGCATGGGCATCGGAATCAACGAAGCCATTCCCACCTTGGAAACCATCGAAGAATCTTCGCGCATCTCTTTTGCCAAATCGTTGGAATACATGGGATTTCAACCCGGCGAAAAACTGATTGGCAAGCCGGTCGATTACGTCTTTTTAGGAAGCTGTACCAATGGCCGGATCGAAGACTTTCGCGCTTTCGCCCATTGGGTGAAAGGACGCAAAAAAGCGGCAAACATAACCGCTTGGTTAGTTCCCGGTTCATGGCTTGTCGCCAAACAAATCCAAGACGAAAAATTAGATAAGATATTGGAAGAAGCCGGTTTTGAAATCCGTCAACCGGGATGTTCCGCCTGTTTGGCAATGAACGACGACAAAGTCCCTGCCGGCAAATATGCCGTATCCACCTCCAACCGCAATTTTGAAGGGCGGCAAGGCCCCGGAGCAAGAACCATTTTAGCCGGCCCGCTCGTTGCGGCAGCCGCAGCCGTTACCGGAAAAATAACAGACCCGAGAGAGTTAAGAGTTAAGAGTTAAGAGTTAAGAATTAAGAATTATGGAGAAATTTATAACATTAACAAGCACAATCGTTCCGCTGCCCATAGAGAACGTCGATACCGACCAGATTATTCCGGCGCGGTTTTTAAAAGCCACTTCCAAAGAAGGTTTCGGCGATAACCTCTTTCGCGATTGGCGTTACGATAAAGACAACCATCCGATTCAATCATTTGTATTGAACAATCCGGTTTACAAAGGCGAAATATTAGTTGCCGGAAAGAATTTCGGAAGCGGTTCGAGCCGCGAACATGCCGCCTGGGCGATTGCCGGTTATGGCTTCAAGGTTGTCGTATCCAGTTTTTTCGCCGATATTTTCAAGAACAACGCCATGAACAATTTCGTATTGCCGGTAGTCGTACCGGAAAAATTTCTTGCCGCAATCTTTGAAAGCGTCGAAAAAGACCCCGGAATTACGTTGACGGTCGATTTGGAAAACCAGCGAATCACAAACAATGCCACCGGAAAATCGGAATCATTCGCCATCAACGCCTACAAAAAAGAATGTTTTTTGAAGGGATTCGACGACATTGATTATCTGCTGAGCCGGAAAGACCAAATTGAAAATTATGAACGTCGTTTGGGACAGGCTAACTAATACGAATATCCCGGAAGAAGGCTTCCGGTAAATTATAATTTTTCATCACTAAATTTATGAACATAGAACTATTAGATACAACTTTGCGCGATGGCGAACAAACCTCCGGCGTTTCGTTTGCCGCCACGGAAAAACTCCACATTGCCCGCCTGTTGATTGAAGACTTAAAAGTAGATCGCTTGGAAGTTGCTTCCGCCAAAGTCTCCGACGGAGAATTTGAAACGGTCAGACGAGTAACCCAATGGGCAACAAACCGAAATTATATCCATAAGATCGAAGTATTGGGATTTGTCGATGGCGACAAGTCGTTGAAATGGGTCAAAGACGCCGGCGGACAGGTGATGAACCTTTTGTGCAAAGGCTCTTTAAAACATTGTACCGAACAGCTTCGCAAAACGCCGGAGCAACACCTGACCGATATTAAAGCGGTTCTGAAAAATGCGGAAACAATGAATATTTCGATTAACATTTACCTGGAAGACTGGTCGAACGGCATGTTAAATTCGCCCGATTACGTATTCTTTTTGATTGATAACCTGAAAGATACGAATATCAAACGGTTCATGCTTCCCGACACGTTGGGAATACTCAATCCGATCAACACCGCAAAGTTTTGCCGGGAGATGCAGGAAAAATATCCGGGGCTTCACTTCGATTTCCATGCTCATAACGATTACGACTTGGCCATCGGCAACGTCTTTGCCGCCGTTTATGCCGGGATACAGGGAATACATGTAACCATCAACGGCTTAGGCGAACGGGCGGGAAATGCCCCTTTAGCCAGCGTCATCAGCATTCTCCACGACCAGTTGAAAATCAAGACGAACATCATCGAAAACAACCTGAACCGGGTCAGCCGGATTGTAGAATCGTATTCCGGCATTCGCATTCCGAACAATCAACCGGTAATCGGCGACAGTGTTTTCACGCAATGCGCCGGCATTCATGCCGATGGCGACAACAAAAACAACCTTTATTACAACGATTTACTCCCCGAACGCTTCGGTCGCGCACGGGAATATGCGTTAGGGAAAACTTCGGGAAAGTCTAACATCAAGAAGAACCTGGAAGCCATGGGTATCGAATTGGACGAAGACGCCATGAAAAAAGTAACCGAACGGATTATCGAATTGGGCGACAAAAAAGAAATTGTCACCCAAGACGATTTGCCGTACATCATTTCGGATGTTTTACATACGGAAAATACCGACCGGATAAAAATCGTCAATTATTCCCTCTCCCTGACCCACGGATTACGTCCGACGGCCACGGTCAGGATTAAAATCGACGGAACGGAATATGAACAGACAGCTCCCGGCGACGGGCAATACCACGCCTTCTCCAAAGCGCTGTGGAAAATTTACACGCAATTGGGGAAGCCCAAACCGATCTTGACGGATTACAACGTTTCCATCCCTATGGGCGGACGAACAGACGCTTTAGTCCAAACCACGATTGCATGGAATTTTAACGGCAAAAATTTTAAAACCCGCGGTTTGGACGTCGATCAAACGGGAGCAGCTATCAAAGCAACAGTAAAAATGTTGAATATGATAGAGAATCTGTCTTAACCATTCTTGTCACTCGTTTACTCGTTTACTTGTTTACTCGCTTACTTTTTTGAGAAAACATTTGCATAATTCGAATAAACAAATTACATTTGCAGCGGTTTTTGTAAAACAACAACAAAGAATATGGCAGCTTCCGTAAATAACAATTTATTACACATTATTAACTTCCAATCTTTGGTTGTTATCGGAATTATGAGTACACACACACACACACACACACACACACACACACACACACACACACACACACACACACACACACAGCAGGTACAAGGCTAAAGGTAAAAGGTACAGGGGAAAGGGTACAAGATATAAGGTACAAGGTACAGGAGCGGCAAAGCCGCATATCCTGTACCTTTTGCTTTTTACTCTGCACCAAGCGGTGCTGGGTGTCTGCACGGGTGCGGTGCATGTGCGTGTGCGGTCGCCGCACTCGAGCGTGTGCGGGGTTGCGATACGCCGGCAGGCGTACCCTGTGAATAACCCCCGGATTTATCCGGGGGTAAACGTGGCCTCTTCCCAGATGAACGCCGGAGGCGTCACCCTATCGTTTTCTGATAAAAGGGCAACGCCATCCGGCGTTCGCGGGGGAGGAGAAGAACGCCGCTTACCCCCGGATAAATCCGGGGGTTATTCACAGGATACGCCTGACGGCGTTAGAATTAAGAATTA
>JAISNS010000349.1 GCA_031276105.1 Dysgonamonadaceae bacterium | reverse complement strand
ATTGTGAATCGGATGCGAGTTCGGTTTGGATTTAATCATGTCGTGTCCGTTTTGCGAATTTTTTCCATGTAATTTTTCTCCGCATACCTCGTTATTATTGCGGCGGATTCAGATGGAATATTTCGTGACGGATGCGACTGATTTTTTTTACTGTCTTTACGCTGAAAAACTTGTTTAATAGTTGCGAAGAGGATGAATGATAAGGAAAATACATGGAAACTTCATTTCCACCTGATTTAAACAAAACAAAACAAGCGCAGTAGCAGAGAAGCGGGCAGTCGAACCTAATTTCCACCTAATTTCTCTTAACAAAACAACCTCAGTAGCAGTAGTAAGGAACATCGCACACAGTAACCGCATTACCTCATTAAAATGAAAGTAGAGTACAATAATTTATATACACATTTTGTCTTCACGACATTGAACCGTATGCCGTTAATTCATGACAAATTTCGCGATCGTATTGAAAAATATATTACCGGTATTGTCAACAACAACGGCTGCAAGATGTATTCTATTTATGCCAATCCCGAACACGTACATTTTCTTGTGTCGCGCGATCCGCAGTTAGACGAAGAAAGTTTGGCGACAATCGTTTCAAACAGTTCCGAAAAATTCATTAATGATAATCATTTGTGTGTCGGAATATTTCAATGGCAACAATCCTGTTCGGCATTTTCCGTATCCAAACGCAATATCCACGATTTGTGCACATACATAGAAAATCAGAAAGCACATCATAAAAAACAAAGTTATGCGGACGAATACGACGGATATGTCAAATTTTATCAACAAACCATCAGGAAAAAAACAAATGAATAATGAGGTTTTGCTGAGGTGGGATTATCATTTTGGCTACTGAGGTTGTTTTGTTTTTAAAATTAGGTGGAAATTAGGTTTTATCTTATGCGCAAATCGTCGTTTCATGATTTTTTTTACTACCTTTATACCGAAAAATATTTTTAATAATTAAATAGAACCATGCACGATAATAAACAAGAAGAAAAAGTTTCGATAAATCCTGTTTCGCAACAGAAAAACCTAATTTCCGCCTAATTTTAAAAACAAAACAATCTCAGTTGCAGAAAAGCAGGCAGTCGAACCTAATTTCCACCTAATTTCTCTTAACAAAACAACCTCAGTAGCAGCAGTAAGTAACATCGCATACAGTAACCGCATTACCTCATTAAACAGTATAATATTACAGCCTTTATCCGCGGACAATCGGAAACGAAGATCCGTTTATGGATTTTGGTTACAGATATATTAAAATGGTATTAAAATGACATTTGAGCAATCAAAATTTAGAATCGGCAAAAAAATGGCTTGATAGATTGACGGACTTTAATAAGACAGTACATTTTTCCGATGAAGA
The DNA here is from genome assembly GCA_031276105.1 of Dysgonamonadaceae bacterium. Classification (GTDB taxonomy): domain Bacteria; phylum Bacteroidota; class Bacteroidia; order Bacteroidales; family Azobacteroidaceae; genus Azobacteroides. Next base: position 1,695 of record JAISNS010000349.1, on the reverse strand, counting down.
AGTCTGTTTTTATAATGGCGTATATAATTATGAAATTGAAAATTTTGAAGAAGCATATAAACAATGGCGTAAAGTGGTAAAACAATCCGGGAAAAATCATTTTCGATATTTTGAAGGTGAAGACAAAAAATATTTGGTATTTTATAAGCAACAAAATAAATTATATGACAGAAAATAATGGATAATAAAAAGTTAGTAGATAAATTATATGAAATCGGTAAACTTCCGACAGCAGAAATTGCGGATGCAACAGGTTTTCCGGTCGAACAATTCGACCGGCTATTGCAGGAATTTAATGTTCCGATAGATTATGAAACAGCGCTGAAATTAATAAATCTTTCTCCGCCGGTAGACGAAAGTTGTTATGAAATGGAATGGGCAATCATTCATTTGGTAGAAACATACGCGGAGAATAACGAATGTACGGATGAAAGATATAAATCGTTGCTGGAGAAGGCGGATGATGGAGAAATAAAACGCATATTGAAAATACGGTTTGAAAATTATTTGAATAATAATGTACGGTGAAGGAAAGAGGATAAATTATGAGAAAAAAAGGTTTCATATTCGTTGTGCTTGCAACAGTCTTGATAATAACAGTGATAATTACGGGAGTATTTATCAAAAGGCAGCAAGGCAAATCTCCCGTTTCAACCGTAAAAGAAGCGCGAAAAGCTTACAACTATAATGTACTGCCTGAAATGGCCGGGCTTCTTGCCAATCAAAATGAGCTTGCCGTATCGGACATTTCTTTGCTTGCTTCGCAGCCTGATAAATTTATGCTTGTCCACAAAGAATGGTTCGCCGGTATGGACTGGGACGACTCGGACGGGTTCAACAAATATCCCGATGAATCCATGCTTAATACGTTTGCTTATTGGCTTGCGGGTTACGAAGCGACGGACAATGCGGCGGATAATCCGAAATATAAGTTCGGCGCCTATATCGACTGGAAAGAAGAAACGGAGGATATAATCCTGCAACTTGCGGAAGCGGCGAAAAACCTGGGATATTCTTTAGCGCCGGAACAAATCGTTTTTAACGGCGATGAGGCCACAGATGAAGCATTATCCAAGATAAGCGATCATTTCTCGGCCGAGGGGTATGTTTTGCTGTCGCTTGATACAGACAGCGACAGTTACCATCTGTTTATTATTCGGGGTAAAGATTACAACCGACTCATGCAGCTTGCCGCTCAATTCGGTTTCGGATTTATCGGCGAGTTCATCTAATATGCAGAAGAATCGAATGGAAACCATAAGCATTTCTCGCCTGTTTTGCGATTTTTTGCTACCTTTGCATCCGAAATAATTTAATACCGATGAAGATAAACGGTAAACAAAATGCAGGAAAACCTTATTAAAATGAAAGTAGAATACAATAATAATCGCGCGCCGGCGAGAAATTATTTATATAGAATTTGCAAAATAAATGCGACGGGATGGAATCTCGCCGGAACAACTGTCCGCTCATCGCTTATCGTTTATATTTTATCGTTTACATTTAATCACTAACCCTGAAAACATAACCAAATGAAGCCAATCCTCCTCTCCCTCGCACTTTTCATATGTTTCGTTTTCTCCGTGGCGGCGCAGGACACGCACCGGCACGAAAAAGATTCGCTCCGCAAAGCCCTCGCCCTCGTCGAAGGAAAGGAAAAAATAGATACCTACAACCGCCTGATGGTGCTTTACT
>JAISNS010000346.1 GCA_031276105.1 Dysgonamonadaceae bacterium | reverse complement strand
GATTGATGCCGGATAAATTCAATTGGTTGTATTCGGCAAATTTTTTGCTCATAAATATTTATATCTACTTTTGTTAAAAAATAAGGCACAAAGGTACATGAAAAAAATGAAATTTACATATAGGCAAATAAATAAAGGTTAGGAGATACCGGCTACAGGTAACAATTTTTTTAAAAGGAGAAAGCGCATTACAGATAAGATTTAAGGGCGCCTTATTGTTATTGATTTTCAAAAACCGTTGCAAATGTAGTTCAATAAATCAAATTATACAAATGTTTTTTAGAAAAAGTGATAAAGCAATTGCATTCGCAGAACTCATACCTTATCACTAATTTTAAATTATTATATCAATGCGATATTCAGTACCTCCTGTATGTCGTTTACGTAATGGAAGTCCAACCCTTTCAGATAAAGTGCATTGATTTCATCCACATTCTTTTTGTTTTCCTTGCTGAGGATGATTTCCTTGATTCCGGCACGCTTGGCTGCCAGTATTTTCTCTTTAATCCCGCCTACGGGAAGGACTTTTCCCCGGAGCGTCATTTCGCCCGTCATGGCCAGATGCGGTTTCACTTTGCGCTGCGTAAAGGCCGACACAATAGAGGTCGAAATAGTAATTCCCGCGCTTGGGCCGTCTTTGGGAATGGCTCCTTCGGGTACGTGGACATGCACATTCCAGCTTTCGAAAATCTCTTCGTCGATATTCCAGCGAGAAGCGTGCGATTTGACATATTCTAAAGACAGAATCGCCGATTCTTTCATCACATCGCCCAAATTGCCGGTGAGCGTCAACTTGGCGCCTTTCCCTTTACTCAAACTCGTTTCCACAAAAAGAATTTCGCCGCCGACTGCCGTCCATGCCAAGCCGGTAACGACTCCGGCATATTCGTTGCCTTCGTATTTATCTTTTGTATATTCGACGGCGCCTAAATATTCATACAGATTTTCCGGTTTCAATTTGGGTGGATAAACCGTTTCTTCGGCAATGGCGCGGGCGATTTTCCGCATGATCTTGGCCAATTTCTTATTCAATTCTCTTACTCCCGATTCGCGGGTATAGGATTCGATAATTGCTTCTAAGGTTTTCTTGGGGATATCGAATTGGGACTTCGGTATTCCATGATTTTCCAGTTGATTAGGTATCAAATGCTTTCGGGCGATTTCCACTTTTTCTTCCGGAATATAGCCACTGACGTTGATCAATTCCATCCGGTCTAACAACGGTTGGGAAATCGTATTCAGCGAATTGGCGGTGGCGATGAACAATACTTTCGACAAATCGAAATCCATATCCAGATAATTATCATGGAAAGCAAAGTTCTGTTCGGGATCCAGCACTTCCAGCAAAGCCGCCGAAGGATCACCTTTGTAATCTTGCCCTACCTTGTCTATTTCGTCCAAGATAATCACCGGATTGGACGAACCCGCTTTTTGGAGACTTTGGATAATTCGTCCCGGCATCGCTCCGATATACGTTCTCCGGTGCCCGCGAATTTCAGCTTCATCGTGTAATCCGCCCAACGACATTCGGACATATTTCCGGCTCAGCGCATCGGCAATCGATTTACCTAAAGACGTTTTCCCTACGCCCGGAGGTCCATACAGACAGAGAATAGGAGATTTCATATCTCCTTTCAATTTCAAGACCGCCAAATGTTCAATGATTCGTTCTTTCACCTTATCCAAACCGAAATGATCCTTGTCCAACACTTTTTTAGCGCGGGTTAAGTCAAAATTATCTTCGGTATAAGCATTCCATGGCAAAGACAGGAGGTTGTGTATATAAGCCATTTGCGTAGAATAGTCGGGGGAATGTGGATGCAGGCGTTCCAACTTTTTCACCTCCTTGTCAAAAACTTTCCGCTGTTCGGCAGTGAAATTGGTTGCATCGGCTTTCTCCTTGATTTCTTTAATATCAATGCTCTGAATATCGCCGCCCAAGGCCTCCTGAATGTTTTTCATTTCTTGTTGAAGAAAATATTCCCGTTGTTGCTTGTCGATATCGACTTGGGTTTTACGACGGATAGAGGCTTTTATTTCCAGCAATTGCAAATCGTGTTCCAACAACGAAAGGAGATTATTCAAGCGTTCTTTCACATCGTTTTCGGCAATTATTTCCTGCTTTTTCTCAATGGAAGTTTCCAAGGTGGTAAACGCCAGATTCACAATGTAATTGTAATCCTTTGATTTTTTCAGGGAATCGAAGATAAAATCCGGCAAGCCCAGTTTCGCGTTTACCATCAACAGCGTTCTGTCTTTTACTGTTTTGAGCAATTCTTTGTATTCCTTATCCGTTTTGAGGGGATAATGGTCGGACAAGGTAGAAAATTTCCCTTTCAAATAAGGCTCTTTGGTCGTGATTGCATCTAAACGTACCCTGCGGTCTCCGACCAATAAAACAGTCGTATTATTATCATCTTCCTTAACAATATTGATGATTTGGGCGACTAATCCCACCGGATACAAATCGTCGAAACCGGGATCGTCTTCGTTTATGTCTTTTTGGCAGAAAACGCCTAATACACCTTCTTTTTTTTGGACGTCCTGAATCAATTTCAGCGATTTGGAACGTCCGATATTCACCGGCGTAGGCGCTCCCGGGAAAAATATCATGTTTTTCAGAGCTAAAATAGGCGTCTCATTTACAAGATCATCCGGATTAATCGGTTTCTTTTCGATAAATATTTCCATTTGCGGCGCAATTATGTCATCCATTTATATTAATTTTGTACAAAATATTTTTGTATAACCTGTCAATTTCCATGCCAAATGTATGAACTTTTCACCAAATTTCCGGGTTATATTTAAGAAATATCAAAAAAAACAAAAGGAGAACAATTTATGAGTTTAATTGATGTAGCTATTTTCAATTTTCCTAATGATGCTGCGGTTTTGGAAAGCATATTATCGGGGGAAAACATTCCGCATTTTTTGAATAATCCGGAATCGTCCATCATTGTTCCCGGTTCAGGGACAAGAATTTCGGTCGATGAAGCGGATTTAGACCGGGCGGTAACGGTAATCAAAGAAGCCGGATTCGAGCAATACTTGCTTGTGTAGAAACGTATGAAATTAAAAAACCTTTTTGCAACAGACTCACCGGTTTCTCAAATTTCTATGGAAGAAGGAGACGCAGAATTTTGTTGCGGAAAACATGCAATATGTAAAAAAAGTCTTCCGCCGCGTCCGTCCCCGAATCCGGTTGAATATTACGACGATGAAGAATTGGACGTTTTCAAAGGCCGTTCTGCGGATACTTATACGGCGAAAGAAACGGAACAATTCATGGAAATTTTCCGTACAATGTGGGCAAGCGACCTTCCCGGATGGCTGACAAGTCTCCGGTTGCGGGAAATAGAACTTCCCTATTCATTACAGCGCTATATTTGCAGTTAAATTCACAGTAAAACAAAAAATATGCTTTTGCTCCACACCTGTTGTGCGCCCTGTTCGGCGGCGATTATTGAATATCTGCTTGGCGGCGGGATTCGTCCGGTTTTGTTTTTCTTCAATCCGAATATTTTTCCTCAAGAGGAATACGAAAAGCGGAAACGGGAACTGCAAAAATATGCCCAAACCACAGGCCTCGCTTTCATCGACGGCGATTATCGGCACGACGATTGGCTGGCGTCCGTCAAAGGATTGGAAGAGGAGCCGGAAAGAGGATGGCGCTGCCTTAGCTGTTTCAAAATACGCTTGTTAGCGACGGCCTGTTTAGCCGAAGAAAAAGGATTTACGCAAATTGCCACAACTTTAGGGTCGTCTCGCTGGAAAAATCTCGACCAAATCGCCGAAGCCGGTCATTGGGCGGCGGCGCAAGTAGCAGGCGTAACTTTTTGGGCAAAGAACTGGCGGAAAGAGGGATTAAGCGAACGGCGCAGCATCTTGCTGAAAGAAAACGGATTTTATAACCAACAATATTGCGGTTGCGAGTTTAGCCGGCGCTCAGAATAAGCGTATGGTTTCCATTATCCGGAGGAGGTTTCCGCCCCATATTTTGGCAATGTCTTCTTCGGAGTATCCCCGGCGGAGGAGTTCGATGGTGATTTTGGGTAATTCGTTGGCTGCTTTCAAGTCGGGTAAACTTTCGCCGCCGTCGAAATCGGAGCCGATGCCTGCATGATCAATCCCGACTAATTTAACTACATGGTCGATATGATCGACTGCATCTTTATAGGAGGCTTTGCCTCCTTTTTTGATAAATCCCGGATAAAGACATATTTGTATGACGCCTCCCTGAGCGGCAATTGCCCGGATTAATGAGTCGGAAAGGTTGCGGGGATGATCGCAAAGCGCTTTTACCGAAGAGTGCGACGCGATGACGGGGTGTTTGCTGATTGCCAGAACGTCGAATGAGGTCTTTTCGGAAGTATGCGAAATATCGACCATAATTCCCATCCGGTTCATTTCGCGGACGACTTTCTTCCCAAAATCGCTGAGTCCGTTGTGTTCGGCTTTTCCGCGGTTGGAATCGCAAATGTCGTTATCGCCGTTGTGCGATAGGGTAATGTATTTGACGCCCATTGCGGCGAAGCGTTCGATGTTTTTGAGGTCTTTTCCGATAGCGTAGCCGTTTTCGACAGCAATAAAAATTGCCTTTTTGTTTTCTTTTTTCAAGCGTTTCAAGTCTTCGACGGAAACGGCGATGCCGACTGTTTCCGGATGTTCCGCCACTTGCTTTTTAAGCCGGTCGATAATTGCAACCGCCTTATCGTACGCTTTTTGCGAAGCTGCCGGCGTGCGCTCTCCCTGGGGAATGTAAGCCACCATAAAGGCGGCGTCCAACCAACCGGCCTGCATTTTGGGAATGTCCATGCAAGTGTTGGGGTTGTTTTTCCCGATGTTCGCGCCTTTTGAAAAGTGCATGGGCGTATCGCAATGTGTATCAATGATGCAGTATTTTTGGTGAATGTCTTTGGCTTTTCGATACAAATCCGCTTCGGAAATCAGGTGGCGGAAAGTGTCCGTCATCATTTCATTTCCGGCGACGGCCATGTGTTCGGGATGCCATTGCACGCCCAGTATGGCTTGTCCTTCTGTCGATTCGATGGCTTCTATTACGCCGTCGTCGGAGAAAGCGACGGCTTCAAAGCCATTGGCAACTGTTTTAACCGCTTGGTGATGAAAGGAATTAACGGATAGATTTCCGGTTTTCACTATGCCGGACAGGGTGGAACCCGGACGGATGTTTACGGTATGCGTTCCAACTGGGCGTTCTTCGGTTTGATTGTGATTGACGGGCGAAAGCGGAAGTTGCGAGGGAATATCCTGAATCAGGCTTCCGCCGAAAGCTACGTTGATCAGTTGTTGCCCCCGGCAAATACCCAGCACGGGAATGTGACGGGCGGCGGCTATCCCGACTAAGGCCAAATCATAATTGTCTCTTTCCCAGTCGCAACTTTCTGCGGAAGGATGCGGTTCTTCGTTAAAGAAAGAGGGATGGATATCGCCTCCGCCCGATAGAATCAATCCGTCGATTGTTGAGAGGATTTCTTCCAAAACCCGCCGGTCGTTGGTGAGGGGGATCAGTAGCGGCGTTCCCCCTGCTTTTATCACGGCGTTTACGTAAGCGTTCGAGATACAGGATAAGCCTTCTTTATGATTGACGGATAAGCCGATCAGCATATTAAGCGTCAATATTAGCGTAAGTAGCGTTTTCTTCGATAAATTCACGGCGCGGTGCAACTTCTTCCCCCATAAGCATGGCAAAAACACGGTCTGCTTCGGCGGCATTATCAATCGTTACCTGTCTCAATGTCCGGTTGTCGGGGTCCATCGTTGTTTCCCAGAGTTGGTGGTCGTTCATTTCGCCCAAGCCTTTATAGCGTTGTGTATTAACGGAATTTTCGTTTCCTTCTCCGTATTTGTCGATAAAGAGTTGCCGTTGCCGGTCGTCCCAGCAATATTCTTCTTTTTTTCCTTTTTTCATCAGGTAGAGGGGAGGCGTAGCGATATAAACGTAGCCGTTTTCGATGAGCGGTCGCATGTGCCGGAAAAAGAAAGTCAGGATAAGCGTGGCGATGTGGCTTCCGTCCACGTCGGCGTCGGTCATGATAATGACTTTGTGGTATCTCAATTTCGATATATTGAGCGCTTTCGTGTCTTCTTCCGTACCGATGGTTACGCCCAAAGCCGTGAAGATATTGCGGATTTCTTCGCTTTCCAGTACTTTGTGGGGCATGGCTTTTTCGACGTTCAATATTTTACCGCGCAGAGGGAGAATCGCCTGAAATGCGCGGTCGCGTCCCTGCTTGGCTGTTCCGCCGGCCGAATCGCCTTCGACTAAGAATATTTCGCATTTTACGGGGTCTTTATCCGAGCAGTCGGCCAGTTTACCCGGTAAACCGCCTCCGGATAAAGGCGATTTTCGCTGCACCATTTCGCGGGCTTTGCGGGCGGCGGCTCTGGCGGTGGCTGCCAGAATCACTTTATCGACAATGATTTTGGCTTCTTTCGGATGTTCTTCCAAGTAATTGCCCAGGGCTTCTCCCAAGGCCATATCGACGGCGCCCATTACTTCGTTGTTGCCCAACTTGGTTTTGGTTTGTCCTTCAAACTGAGGTTCCTGTACTTTGATGGATATAACGGCGGTCAATCCTTCCCGGAAGTCGTCGCCATTGATTTCCACTTTTACTTTTTCGAGTAGCTTCGAATCTTCCGCATACTTTTTCAGGGTGCGGGTCAATCCCCGGCGAAAACCGGCCAAGTGCGTTCCGCCCTCTATCGTGTTGATATTGTTGACGTATGAATAGACATTTTCGATGTAAGACGTATTATAGGTAAGAGCGACTTCGACCGGAATGCCTTGCTTTTCCGTTACGATATGAATAATATCCTGAATCAAAGGTTCTTTAGCCGAGTCGATGAATTGAACAAATTCGCGCAGTCCGTTCGACGAAAAGAAGACTTCGCTTTTGAAACTGCCGTCTTCTTTCACCACCCGTTTGTCGGTTAATTCCAGTTGGACGCCGGCGTTCAGGTAAGCCAGTTCCCGCATCCGTTTGGATAAGATTTCGTATTTATATTCGGTTGTGATAGTAAAAATCGAAGCGTCGGGTTTGAAGGTGATAACCGTTCCCCGTTTTGTTGTTTCACCGGCGATGTGGACATCCGAAAGTGGTTTTCCCTGCGAATATTCCTGTTCATATATTTTCCCTTCGTGGTGAATTTCCGCTTTCAGGTGGATGGAAAGCGCGTTGACGCACGATACGCCGACGCCGTGCAATCCTCCCGAAACTTTATACGAGTCTTTGTCGAATTTTCCTCCGGCGTGCAGAACCGTCAGAACGACTTCCAACGCCGATTTTTGTTCTTTTTCGTGGAAGCCGACCGGAATTCCGCGCCCGTCGTCCTGTACCGTAATCGAATTATCTTCGTTGATTATTACGCGGATGTTTTTGCAATAACCGGCCAAAGCCTCGTCAATGGAGTTATCGACAACTTCGTAAACCAAATGGTGTAATCCCTTTTCACCAATGTCGCCGATATACATCGCGGGACGTTTCCTGACCGCTTCTAAACCTTCTAAAACCTGAATACTGTCTGCCGAATATTCACCGGGAATATTTTTTACTTCTTCACTCATTATTTTCTTTTTGCTTAAATTAATTCAAAATAAAAGAATTAGC
>JAISNS010000210.1 GCA_031276105.1 Dysgonamonadaceae bacterium | reverse complement strand
GGGGAACATCTATTGCATCACTTGCTACTGAGGTTGTTTTGTTGGAATAAATTAGGTGAAAATGAGGTATTTACGGCGATTAACCTGACGGCTATGGGGTCAAGCCCGCAATGACAGGGTTAAAATTGTTCCATCAGCCGAAGAGTTGTCGGAAAGCTTCTTCGACTTTTCTTACGGGTTTGATTTGTATGTTGACTTTTCGGGCGTCGAAGCCTTGCAGGTTGTTTTGAGGAATGAGTATGGTGTTGAATCCCAATTTTTCGGCTTCGAGTATCCGTTGCTCAATGCGGTTGACCGGACGAATCTCACCCGACAATCCCACCTCGCCGCACATACATCGCTCGCGTTCAATCGCAACGTCCAAACTGGAAGAAAGTATCGCGCTGATGACCGACAAATCCATCGCCGGGTCGTTGACGCGCAAGCCGCCGGCAATGTTCAGGAAAACATCTTTCTGCCCTAATTTGAAGCCTGCCCGTTTTTCCAACACAGCTAAAAGCATGTTCATCCGGCGAATGTCGAAGCCGGTAGCGCTTCGCTGAGGAACTCCATAGGCGGCGGTACTCACCAAAGCCTGCGTTTCAATCAAAAACGGACGGACGCCTTCAATCGCAGCCGCAATTGCAACGCCGCTCAATCCTTCATGGTTTTGCGTCAGCAACAACTCGGACGGATTGTTCACTTCCCGTAAGCCCGACTGCCGCATCTCGTAAATACCTAATTCGGAAGTGCTTCCAAAGCGATTCTTGATGTTCCGCAGAATCCGGTACATGTAGTGCTGGTCGCCTTCAAACTGCAAAACCGTATCGACAATATGTTCCAACACCTTTGGCCCGGCAATATTCCCTTCCTTATTAATATGGCCGATGAGCAGGACGGGCGTACCCGTTTCTTTCGCGAATTTCAGGATAGCCGCCGAGCTTTCGCGGACTTGCGAAATGCTTCCCGGACTGGATTCAACTCGCTCGGTAAAAACGGTTTGAATGGAATCAATGATGACTAAACCGGGTTTAACGTTGTTGATGTGCGTAAAGATTTGTTCGAGATTGGTTTCGCAAACAATCAGGCAGTTCCCGTTGTCGATGCCCAAGCGTTCGGCTCTTAATTTCAACTGTTTGGCGCTTTCTTCGCCGGAAACATAGAGGGATTTACAGGCTTGCAGTTTCAAAACGGTTTGCAGGACGAGCGTCGATTTGCCGATGCCCGGTTCGCCGCCGATTAAAACCAATGAGCCGGGGACTAATCCGCCGCCCAAGACGCGGTTCAATTCCTGATCGTTCATATCCATTCGGAGTTCGTTGTCCGTCGGGATTTCGCTCAACAACAGCGGCCGGGATTTGAAGGTATCAAAGTTGGATAATTCGGGAAGCGCCGGCGAAGCGCTCGACTTTGAAACGATTTCTTCCACATACGTGTTCCATTCGCCGCACACCGGACATTTTCCTATCCATTTGGGCGAATCGTTGCCGCACTGCGTGCAGACAAAAGCGGTTTTTGTTTTTGCCATGTAACAAAATTTTGTTATTAACGGACAAAAGTATGGAAAATAATTGGGACGCAAAAATAAAAACGGCACTTCTTGCCCAAGCCGGACAAGCCGGAGGTGCAAGGCAAAATTTTCATAACCGCAGCTCTGTGACCTGCCGCAGGAAGTAAAGCGCCGGTAACCCAAGTAAAGCATGAGCGGCAAAAGTCGGCGTAATTTTAATTCTTTTTTAGTGGTATCCACTACCTCATTCGTCCTATAAGGAAAGCAATAAATACCATGAAAAAGATATTCAATCTACTTGTTTTTCTGTCATTTTCGCACTCCTTGATTTCCCAGGTCGTTTACTTTGCCGATGGATATCACGGCGGGATTTACGGTCATTATCCGATGTGGCAAACGCAATTTATGGTAGATAAACTGAAGGAATTTCCCGAATGGCGAATCAATTTGGAACTGGAACCGGAAACGTGGGATAGCGTACAAATTCATACGCCGGAAGCTTATATGAATTTCAAAAAAATCGCCACTGATGCTCGGATAGAGTTTACCAATCCGGCGTATGCCCAACCCTACCTCTTCAACATTTCAGGTGAAAGTATTATTCGCCATTTTCAATACGGAATCCGGAAAATACAGCGCCATTTTCCCGGCGTTTCTTTTGAGACATACTCAACCGAAGAACCTTGTTTTACAAGCGCTTTGCCGCAGCTATTGCGCTCTTTCGGTTTTAAATATGCCGTATTGAAAAATCCCGATACCTGTTGGGGCGGCTATGTGCGGGGATATGGAAAGGATATTATTCAATGGGTAGGTTCCGACGGAACGAAGATTCCTGCCGTTCCGCGTTATGCCAATGAAGCCTTTGAAAAAAATTCCACATGGCAAACTCAAGCCTGGAATAATTCGGACGACTACCTGCAATCTTGTTTCGACGCCGGTGTTCAAAATCCGGTGGGAATGTGTTATCAGGATGCCGGTTGGAAAAACGGGCCGTGGGTGGGTCATGGAAAAAACATCAAAAACCATTCGGTTTACACCACGTGGAGAGATTATTTTTCTGCTTTTTTACCGGACTTTACAGACGATTTTCGGCATTTGTCGCAGGAAGACATTCAAGTCAGCTTGATGTGGGGCAGCCAAGTCCTTCAACGAATTGCACAACAAGTCCGTCAGGCGGAAAACACATTAATCGTTGCAGAGAAAATGCTTTCCATGGCAAGTCTTGAAAACGGGCAAACTTATCCGCACCGTCTGATGGACGACGCTTGGCGCACCTTATTGCTCGCTCAGCACCACGACGTTTGGATAGTTCCTTATAATCGCCTGAAACAAAAGCAAACATGGGCGGATGCTGTTGCTTTGTGGACTGAAAATTCCCGCACGCTTTCGGAACAAGCCATTCGGAACACGTTTTCGGGAAGAACTTCTTTCAGCCAATTCCGGGTTTATAACACGTTACCCGAAAAACGCACGGAAATTATTTCCATCCGATTGCCCAACCAATGGATAGACAAAGATATAAAAGTCGTTGACCCTTCCGGAAAATCGGTGGAATCGTTTAAACAAATAAACGGGAAAGAGGCCTGTTTAATTTGTAAAGTTTCAGCGCCTCCATTCGGTTATACGACGTTGAGATTGGAAGAAACGAAAAAGAAAAATCCGGCTTTCAACGCCGGAATTACGTTCCCGTCCAACGAAGAATGCCTCATGGAAAATGATTGCTATAAAATTACTTTCGATTTATCTCACGGAGGTATTATCAAAAGCCTGATTGCCAAAAAGCTCGGAAACAAAGAATTTGTCGATAAAAACAACTCGTTCGGATTTAATGAATTAAGAGGCTATTTTTATGAAAAAGAACGGTTTATTTCCAATCACGAATCTCCGGCTCGAATCACAATCCTCGAAGACAATCCGTTGAGGAAACGATTGAAAATTGAGTCGATAATAGATGAATATGCTTGTTGTCAGATAATTACATTAAATCAATCGCAAGAACGGATCGATTTTTCCTTGCTAATTGACTGGGACAAAAATGTGGGAATTGGCGAGTACCGGCAACCGAATGATTGGCAGGAAAACCGTCGCGCTTTTTATGACGACCGCTTCAAATTGAATGTCTTGTTTCCGACGCATTTAAGCGATCGGAAAATTTATAAAGACGCTCCTTTCGATGTTTGTGAAAGCCGCTTAAAAAATACGTTTTACAACAGATGGGACAGTATAAAAAACAATATCATCCTGCATTGGGTGGATGTTGTTCAAGGCGACGACGCCTATGGACTGGCGCTTTTCAGCGACCATACCACTTCTTATTCTCACGGAGAAGATTTCCCATTGGGATTGACGGCGCAATATTCGGGAAAAGGTTTGTGGGGAGAGGATTATAACCTGACGAAACCTTTGTCTATCGAATATGCTTTAATTCCTCATCAGGGAAAATGGTCGGAAGCGCGAATCGGCTACCATAGCCATGCGTGGAACGAGAAAATGGGTGTGTCTTTTCAGAATAGTCGGGAAATGCGGGAAAAATCTTTTCTTCAATTCGACAAGCAGGGATATGAATTGACCTCCTTGATACCGGATGAAGAAAATCATTTTATTTTGCGGATATTCAATCAGGAAAGTGACGGGCAGCCGTTGAACATCAAATTTTGTTTTCCGATTACCCATTGGGAAGAAATCAAACTGAATGGTGAAATCGTGTGCAGTCATTCGCTGGAAAATGCTCATAGCATCAGCCTTTCCATTCCAAGCTTCGGAATTAAAACCATCCGGATTCAAAAACACAGCGACCATTCATTTTTCTAAAAATAATGTAAATCATTAAAAAATTTGATTACTTTTGCAGACATATTACAATTACTGATAATTTGATATCATGCAATCTACGGTAACAGACAATTCGTCGGTCGCTTCCGGTTTACAAAAGCCGGAAGATCAGGCTGTTACCCCCCACCCCCCCCAGATTCGCCCAATTTACTGTAAATCAGTTGATTATAAAGATTTTTCGGAAATATATTTATTGTATTGTCCGAGGCTCACAATGTTTGCGAAAGAATACGTCATCGCCTTCGAGGATGCTGAAAACATTGTACAAGACGTCTTTCTTTTTCTTTGGGAAAATAAAAAAATATTGCCGTCCGTCCAAAATTTGAACGCCTATCTTTTCGCTTTGATAAGAAACCGTTGCATTGATTTTTTAAGAGGAAAAACCAGCGAAAAAACCCGGAATGAAAATATGCAAGACCTTTTTGAATCGGAATTAAAATTGAAATTGGATTCATTGACTTTTTTTGATACCAACCTCCTGAGCGATGAAAAAATCGAAGAAATCATCACTGTAGCCATCAACGCCCTGCCCAAAAAATGCCGGGAAATATTTATGCTTAGCCGTTTCGACGGACTGAAATACAAAGAAATTGCAAAAAAATTGGATATTTCCATTAATACCGTTGAAAATCAAATGAGTATAGCTCTTCGTAAACTTAAAATTTCATTAAAACAATACCTTCCGCTGTATTTTTTTTGGGGAATACTTTATTAAAATTATCTTTTTTTTAGTGGTATTTTTCTTCTCTTTCGTCTCACTTATAGAATTAATCTTGAACATAGATGAATTTACCGTGCTAACAATAAGTTAATTTTTTAATTTTTAATAGATGAAAAACAAATTTTATTTACTCCTACTCATGGCGTCGCTTATCGGAATAAGTGTGTCGTGCAGTGACAATGATTTTTTGGATGAAACGGCAACGACTGATCTCACCACTGAAGTCATTTTTTCCGACAGTACCTACACTACCGGGTTTCTAACGGAAATTTATCGTGAAATAGGCTTTGATACCGACCCCGGACGATTTTCGGAACGCGGTATTGTAACCGTGCGTCACGGGGGACTTCAAACGGCGTGTGACGAAGCTGAATTTCAAGCCACCTCGAAAATCACAACCGATATGCTTTTTGCTACCGGTTCCGTCAATTCGGTGGTTGTGGACGAAGACACTTGGAACAAGCCCTACGAAAACATCCGTCGGGTCAATGTCTTTTTGGAAAATGTGGACAGTTCGCCTCTATCCGAGAGCAAAAGAACCGTCTTCAAAGCGGAAGCGCGCTTTTTGCGGGCTTGGTACTATTTCATTTTAGTGAAACATTACGGAGGCGTACCTTTGATCGGCGACGTCGTCTATAAAAACGGCGACGAAATCAAGACCGAGCGCAACACGTTTGAAGAATGTATCAACTACATCCTTACGGAGTGCGACACAGCGGCAAGAGACCTCCCTCTCAAACCCTTGGGACGCGACTACGGACGGGTTGGCATCGGTTCTTGTAAAGGATTGAAATCGCGCGTCTTATTATATGCCGCAAGTCCTTTGTTCAACGGTGGCGCCGAAGCGCCGGAAGGGTTCCCGAAAGAATTGATTGCCTATCCGGCTTACGACAAAAACCGCTGGCGATTGGCCAAACAAGCGGCCGAAGAAGTCATTACGCTCAATACGTATTCTTTGTTTGTCGATCATGAGGCGTTCGGAGACTATTTAACTTATTATCAGGGTTCTTTCCCCGATGCTTCACTCTATGGACGAGGCGAAGGCTTCTTTTGGACTTTTCAATCAACCGATAATAACGGAACGATAGATGGGCCTGCGGCAAGGGAAATGATTGTCGAACAGCAAGTTCAAAAAAGCCAATACCGGGAATCTTTATTCAATCCGCCTTCTCGCGGCGGCAGTGGCGGCGGATTTGTTTATCAGGATTTGGTAGATGCTTTTCCGATGGTTAACGGAAAAGCCATCAGCGATCCAACTTCCGGTTACGATGAACAAAATCCCTACCTCTATCGCGATCCGCGGCTATTCTATTCGATTTGTTACGACCAGCACTATTTGATGAATGCCGGTACCGTTACACGGGTCAATACCTATTTGAAAGAAGACGGCACTCCCTACGATCAAGACGGGGTATATAGCGGCACGCCAACCGGCTATTACATCTGTAAAACGCAACATTTTTTTGCCGCCGCTGCCAATTACTTCATTGCTCCGCCGCAATCGCGTCCGCAAATTCGCTACGCCGAGATATTATTGAATTATGCGGAAGCCGCCAATGAATGGGAAGGACCTACACCGGAAATTTATGAGGCGCTGAAAGCTATCCGGGAACGGGCAGGCATTTTTGAGGGCGATGACGGATTATACGGACTGAAAGCCGATATGACACAAGACGAAATGCGGGAGGCTATTCGCACCGAACGCCGGATTGAACTCGCATTTGAAGGCCACCGCTTTTTCGACGTCCGTCGTTGGATGATTGCCCCGGAAACCGAGAGTAAAATGATGACCGGCATGGAAATCCGTTTGACAGGCGGACAAAAAAGGTATAGCCGTTTCAATGTCCGTCAACACGTTTGGCGGCCGGCTATGTATTACTGGCCTATCCCCAATAAGGAAATATCCAAATCAACCGATTTGATTCAAAATCCCTATTATTAATTTAAAAATAACGTCAATATGAAACCTATATGTTGTATTAAATACGGGCTTGTTTGCCTGTCGCTCCTAATCGGTTTGGGAGCGTGTGACAAATTTAACGATCCATCCGTCGAATTTACGGAAGTTCCGAAAAATATTACCGGAACTTGGAAAATTATTCAGGTGACGCGAAACGGAACCGATGTGACCGGATTAATGGATTTCTCCCGGTTCAGAATTCATTTTAAGGAAGACAACACCTACGCCATAGATAATTACCTGCCGTTTTTGGTAAAAAAGGACGGCTCATGGCATCTGGACGACCCTCTGTATCCCTTCAATATCGTGTTTAAGGAAGATGCGGCAGACGAATCGTTGGTTTACGGGTTCTACTATCCTGTTGTGGACGGTCACCGGCAAATTTCCTTATCGTTCAAGCCGGGTTGCGCAAACAATATCTATACCTATATATTTGCAAAAGAATCTTAAATTAAAAAACAAAAACAGATGAAACAATTATATAAAATAAAAAGAAAAGCGGGCGCCGGTATATTAATCTTGATGGCAGGAATCTTTCTTTTTTCATGTGTCAATTTGATTGAAATCCTCTACAACCCCACCGTGAAAGCCGGCGAAGTCGCCACTTTCACTATGAAATTGCGTATGGAACCTCATGAAAACCATCCGAATATTCGCTTGGTAATCGCCATCCTTGTCCCGAAATCGTGGGATGCGGCTAAAAATGCGAAATTGACTTATATCAACAGTTTAGACAACGGCATCTCCAAAAACATGTCGCTGATACCGGCAAACGTTCCTCCCAAAAACCAACCCGGACTGTCGTGGAGTGAAGCATTGCGTCAGAAATACGGATTTGGAGCCAACGTGCTTGACGATATGGAATGGGTCGCCTATTGGAGCGATGAAGTGGGAGAAACGGTAAACAACCTGTTTTTCGACGTTGACGTCAGAGTGGATATCAAAGTCAGCAAGGAGAATATACGGGCGAAATTAGGATTTTTCGTCAATCACAGCGAAGATGGACTCGGCAACAGCGTAGACCATTACAAGATCGGATACACCGATTGTTTTGAAGTCGTTGACGGAGAAGGGCCTTTGTTTGATTTCTGCGAAGCGCATATCAATCTGTTTACCCCTTCGTATGTAACAAAAGATGACATTGTGACGGTCAAATTTCAGGGCGATGTGGAGCCAACCGTCTTGGACGGCGTACGAGACATTTATTTGAATGCCAAAGTATATACACACTCCGGGCAAGTCTATACGGTTGATGAACGAAGTGCAAAAACGAAAATGCAACTCGAACAGGGGAAAACATTCAGCTTGACTTTTTGGCCGGGCGATTATTTCAATATTCCTGCTGATGAAGAAATAGAGCACATCGAATATTATTTCACCAATGCCGACGGAACACTCTCGGTAAAAGAAACAAACGATGATGGTTCTACAAGCGGTTTTGAGATGCCTTTTATGTGTAGAGAATAAATATAGTAGTAAAGACAAAATTAGATTTTTTATGAAACAGTCATATAATAAAAATAAAAAAAGACGCCTCGCTTTTCTGTTGCTGGGAATGTTTATTCTCTGGGGAACCGGAAAGGCGGCAGCGCAAGAGATTGCTCCCGACACCACATCAACAGAGGAAGTCTCCGACTGCTTGGATATGCCTTACGGTTCGGTAAGCAAGGACACCTATTTGGGTTCGGCGGCAACGATTTACACCGATAAACTCACAAAAATGTTATCGCCTACAATCATTCCTTCATTGGCCGGAAGATTGTCGGGAGTAAGTATTAATCAGTATGCAGGAACGCTCAATCACATTACGGCTGCCAGCGCTACTTCGGATTTGGCGGGTTGGATACCTAATTTCAGCGTTACTACTTACAGCGATAACACGCAATTTAATCTCCGGCTACGAGGCACGGCTCCGGTAGTCATGGTAGATGGCGTACAGCGCGAATTATTTTCATTCGACCCGGAAGCCATCGAATCTGTTTCCATACAAAAAGACGCGCTGTCGTCCCTCTTGTTGGGGATGCAAAGCGCTCGCGGAATGTTGGTCATTACTACCAAGAAACCGGAAAAGGAAGGTTTTCAACTCTCGTTTACCGCACGATACGGGATACAGCAACCGCTCAATATGCCGAAACCTTTACAGGCATATCAATATGCTTACCTCTTGAACGAGGCTTTGCAGAACGACGGAAATGCTCCGGCTTATACTCCGGAAGATTTCGCCGCCTACCGCAATCACACTTCCGCGTTCACTCATCCGGATATTAACTGGTATGACCAGGTGTTGAAAAGTTCATCTACGATTCAATCCTATAACTTGAATGCGTCGGGAGGCGGAAAAATCGCTCACTATTTCGTCAGTTTGGGTTATATGAACGAAGAAGGACTGTTCCGCACATCGGCGCAAAACAGTTACAATACCAACTCAAACTACGAACGCTACTTGATTACGTCTAAAATAAACGTCAATGTAACGGACGATCTTCAGGTCGGCCTTACGCTCGTCGGACGTATTGAAGACGGAAATCAGCCCGGCGGCGGAACGAACGGTATTCTCAACGCGATCTACACGACGCCGAATAATGCTTATCCCATCACGAATCCGAACGGTTCGTATGGCGGAAACATTTCATATCCCAACAACCTTTGGGCGCAAACGGTCAGTTCGGGGTATATCAGCGATAATACACGCGATGCGGTAGCCAATCTGTCGTTAAACTACGATATAAGTAAATTAATAAAAGGACTTTCTTTCAAAGCGATTGGAAGCGCATCCACTCAAAGCCGGTCGGCATTGTTTCGCACCAAACAAATGATGAGCTATCAATACATTATGAAAGAGGGCGTTGAAACCTACGACCCATTTGGAGCTACTCAAACACAAAGCAACAGTTTTACGCCTGTGTTCAACTATCAGTACATGTATGGACAAGCCGGACTGGATTATGAACGTACTTTCAAGCAACACACGTTCGGAGCGAGCGCTTTTGCCGATATACGTCAGGTAACCGTTAACTATAATCTTCCGGACAAACCGGTGAATGTGTACGGAAAAGTAAAGTACGATTACGCTCAAAAATACTTGGTCGAAGCGGCCGTCAACCGGAGTTATTACAACGGATATGCGCCCGGTAAACAATGGGGTACATTCTATGCTTTCGGCTTGGGCTGGAACGTCGGCAAAGAAAACTTTCTGAAGGATGTAACGTGGTTGAATCAATGGAAACTCCGCGGTGTTTACGGAGACACCGGAAACGGCATCGGTAATACCGGTTATTATACGTGGCGGCAATCGTTCTCGGAAAATGGAATCGGGTTTTATCCGCATGGCACTGCCCGCACGAACGTTACGTTGCTGGCCGAAGTCAATCCGCTGCCGAATATCAATCTGACTTGGGAAAAAGCGCGAAAATTCAATGTCGGAACCGACATTTCCGTGTGGGATAAACGCTTGTCGTTTACCGCCGATTATTACGATGATTATCACTACGATTTATTGATGACCCGCGGCAAAAGCATTGAACTTATCGGGATGAGCTATCCGACCGAAAATATCGGCGAGGTATCAATAACCGGTTTGGAACTGTCGGTAAGCTATCAAGATCGCATCGGCGATTTCGGCTACTTCGTTTCCGCCAACTGGACACAGGAAAACTCCAAATTGTTGTTCATAGACGAACAGGATTTGAGCGAAGAACGCTACCGGCGTACCGGAAAATCGAACGGAGCCATCTTCGGGTTATTAACGGACGGTTTCTTCACTTCGCAAGAAGAAATTCAAAATTCGCCGACGGTGGCGGGATATGATAAAAACAACATCCGCCCGGGAGACGTAAAATACGTGGATTTGGATAAAAGCGGAAGCATCGACCAATATGACCAAACCGTTATCGGCGGCGACAAACCCTATAATTTCTTCGGCTTGGAACTTGGGTTGGAGTACAAAGGATGGGAATTTTCCGCATTGATACAGGGCGTTTACAACAATGATATCTACTATGCGGATGCAACCTATATGGCCGGATTTCAAAGCATCAATCAAGGATACGGGCAGACCTACGAACATATCCTCAACCGTTGGACGCCGGAAACAGCCGCAACAGCTATCTACCCGCGATTGAGCGCCGGAGGAAATGCCTACAACCTGGCGCCGAACAACCTTTATTCATCTTTGTGGATACAATCGGGCAACTATATTCGCTTGAAAAACGCCATGATAAGCTATACATTGCCGAAAACATTGTCGCAAAACCATTTGGGCGGGCTGAAAATCAAGATGTTCGTCGCCGGTCAAAACTTGCTGACAAAAGCGGCTTGCGATTTATTTGATCCGGAAGTAATTAGCTTTGCTTCTTATCCCATCATGCGTGGTTTTAATATGGGTATCAATATAAAATTCTAAATACAAACAATATGAAACGATATAAATATCTTACAATTATCGGGTTATCATCCCTCTTGGCGCTTGCTTCCTGCGACGAATACGAAGAGGTGCCTATCGAACGCTTCACCATTGATTATGTGTTTTCGCAGACCGACTCTTTGGGCAAGAATGCCGAAAAATACCTGAATACAATCTATAATGCAATGCCTTACGGACACAACCGTGTGGGAGACGATTATTTGGATGCAGCATCAGACGACGCCATCACATCGGCGCTATCCGAAAACGATATTCAACGCTTGGCGTCCGGTCAATATACTGCTTCCAGTCCGATTGGCGCAGACATGTATTGGGGCAGTTATTACACAGCTATCAGGCAGGCAATTACTTTTATTAATCACATTGATGAAGTGCCTCTGATGATGACTTTTACAAATGGAACCGACGTAATTCCCATGAACAGAGCATGGAAAGCCGAAGCGCGATTTCTGAAAGCCTTTTTCTATTTTGAATTGGTGAAACGCTACGGAGGCGTTCCTATCCTGAGAGACGACGCACCGTATGAATTGGGAGAAGATATAGAACTGCCTCGAAAATCATTTGAATATTGCATTCAATACATTGTGGACGAATTGGAGGCCATCAAAGACAGTTTGCGTCGCGTGGAAAATATGGATATGACGACGGAAGGACATGTCGCCACGCAAGGAGCGGCGATGGCATTGAAATCGCGCGTGTTGCTTTATGCAGCCAGTCCGCTTTTCAATGAAAATCCGATTGAGGCGAATAACAATTTGGTCGGCTATACCGAATACAAACCGGAACGTTGGAAAGAAGCTGCCGATGCCGCACGCGATTTTATCAACACTTACAACAAAACAACGCCGCGAATCTACAACTTAGCCGGAAATGTCGGCTCCACACTGAAAGGTTTTCAAACGATTTTTTTGGACTATTACGGTTCCGGCTCCGGTCTCAATAAAAACACGGAGGTTATTTTCTTCCACCAGGGTAATAAGAGTACGAATATTGAAAAGGCCAACGGGCCGGTCGGTTTCACCGGCGTTAATCAATCCAACGGACGAACAAGCCCTACACAGAACCTGGTGGACGCTTTCCCCATGCTGGACGGAAAACCCATCGGCGAATCCGGCAAATATACCTATAACCCGCAAAGTCCGTATGAAAAGCGCGACCCGCGTTTGGATTATACCATCATGCACAACGGCACCGCATGGCTGGGAGTTCCGTTGCAAACCTATAACGGAGGCGTTCACAATCCGGGCAAAGCTGCGCAAACGACAAGAACAAGTTATTATCTGCGTAAATTTATGGGAGCGTTTGCCGCCGCGTCGGAATATTCCGATGTACTTCATACGTGGGTGATGTTTCGCTATGCCGAAATCTTACTCAATTTTGCGGAAGCGGAAAATGAATATGCCGGGCCAACGCGCGAAGTGTATGATGCAATTGTCGCCTTACGGACACGCGCCCAGATTGAAGCCGGAACAGATAAACTCTACGGACTTAAAGCCAACATGACCAAAGAAGAGATGCGGAACGTAATCCGCAATGAACGACGGATTGAATTGGCTTTTGAAGAACATCGCTATTGGGACATCCGTCGCTGGCGAATTGCCGAAGATGTCTTCTCCCAACCCTTGGAGGGCATGTCTATTGCCTCCAACAGCGGTCTGCTGACTTTCTCTCGAATTCCGGTGGCGTCTTATTCTTTTGAGACAAAGCGGTATTTGTATCCGATACCTTATTCGGAAGTGCTTAAAAACAGGAATATGGTTCAAAATCCTGAGTGGTAAATCTTAAAAACATTTATAAATATGAAACGATTGATTATATTATTCATAAGTTTACTGGTTGTTACAGTCGCTTCTGCGCAACAATTTCAACTGACGGGAAAAGTTACTGCAATTGGCGGCGAAGAACTGATTGGAGCCAGCATCTTCATTGCCGGCACAAGCGCCGGAACATTTACCGACTTGGACGGAAATTACAGTTTGACGGTCAAGCCGGGTGACAAAGTAACGGCGTCCTATCTCGGTTTTCAAACGACAACGATAACTGTCGGCAATCAAAAAGTATTGGACATTCAACTGATGCCCGACCAGAGCAGTTTGGATGAAGTAGTGGTGGTTGGCTACGGAAAAGCCAAACGGATCACCATGACCGGATCGGTCAGCGCCATTACGGCACGGGAAATCCGAAACATTCCCACCTCCAGCGTGCAGAATGCGCTTACCGGTAAATTGCCCGGTTTTTTCTCTCAACAACGTTCCGGACAGCCGGGAAAAGATGCTTCCGACTTCTTTATTCGAGGAGTCAGTTCATTGAATACCGACGGAAATCAACCGCTCATCGTTGTGGATGACATACAATATTCTTACGATCAGTTGCAACAAATCAATATCAATGAGATAGAAAGCATCTCTATTTTGAAAGATGCTTCTACTACGGCAATCTACGGGATTAAAGGCGCCAATGGCGTATTGGTGGTGAAAACCCGTCGCGGAGTAGAAGGGTCTCCACAGGTAAATGTGCGCTTGGAAACAGGAATACAAATGCCTGTCAGGACGCCGAAATTCCTTAATTCGTATGAAACGGTGACTTTAGTCAATGAGGCTTACCGCAACGACGGCTTGGAAACTCAACAGCCTTTCTCCGCCGAAGATTTGCTTTTGTTTCAAACCGGCGAAGACCCTTACGGACATCCGGACGTCAATTGGTATGACGAAATATTTGACCCGATTGCCTACCAGCAAAATGCCAATCTGGATATTTCGGGCGGTTCGCAAAGGCTGAAATATTTTATCACCGGCGGCATGTTTTCGCAAAACGGATTAGTTAAGGATTTCAGCGACCCGTTTAATGAAGTCAATACTAACTATTATTACAACCGGTTCAATTACCGTTCCAATCTGGACTTCGATGTGACGGAAAAGACCAACCTGCGTTTGGACATAACTTCGCGATTTATGAATATCAACGAGCCGCGCAGCATGAATGCAACCGGCGAAATTTACGACTTTTCCAAAATGCACCCCTATTCGGCTCCGGTGAAAAACCCTGACGGTTCGTATGCTTATATCTACGATACGGACGGCAAACAACCGACGCTGAACGCCCGATTAGCCAACGAGGGATACAAACGCACCCGCAGATTTGACTCGAACTTCTTGTTTGAAGCCAATCAAGATTTTGATTTCATCGTGAAAGGACTTACGGCCAAATTGCGCGTTGCCTATTCGAGCATTGATGAAAACTACCGGCAAGCGGTGAGAGGAGAATATCCTACTTATCATTACGACTCGGCTACGGACAGTTATACAATTCATCCAAGCAAGAATTACGCTTACGGCACCTACATGATTAACGGTGACCAGGAAAAATCCATTAAAGATTTGAACTTGCAAGGGTTCTTGAATTATGAAACGACCTTCCGGAAAGATCATAATTTGAAATTGATGCTGATATACAACCGGCAAAGTAAAACGGTGGATAAAGACGGAATCACCAGCGCTGCTGTTCCTGCCAATTTTGAAGGTTATTCTACGGCTGTCAGCTATAATTTTCAAAACAAATATCTGTTTGATTTAAATATGGCCTACAACGGAACCGACCGTTTCGGAAAAGACAACCGCTTCGGATTTTTCCCATCATTAGCAGCCGGTTACAGCATTTCGGAAGAGGATTTTTTCAGAGACAGATTCTCTGATTTTCAGTTGCTGAAACTGCGCGCCTCCTACGGTTTGGTGGGTTCCGATGTGGCGCCGGGAAATCGCTATCTCTACAAACATGTCTATAAACAGGGCGACGGTTATCCCTTTGGCCCTTCAGGGGGTGAAGGTGGAGGAATTCAGCCTTCATACAAGGAAGATGCTTTGGGAAACGACTATGTAACCTGGGAAAAAGCCAAGAAATTTGATGTCGGTATCGACGCCAATTTCTTTGACAAATGGTCGTTGACCCTCGATTATTTTCGCGATTACCGTTTCGATCAGTTGGTGGAACGGCAAGACGTTTCCAAAATATTGGGCGTCAATGTTTCACCGACGAATGTAGCGGAAACCGTTAACCGGGGAATGGATGGACAAATCGGGTTTCAAACAAAAATCGGACAGGTGTTTTTCAATACCAATTTTGTCTTTTCTTATGCTAAAAATAAAGTATTGTTCAAGGCGGAGGCGCAACAACGCTACCCGTGGTTAGCAGAAACCGGTCATGCCATCGGACAGCCTTTCGGCTATCATTTCATCGGTTTTTATTCGCAAGAGGATATCGACATAATTGTTGCCGGCAATAAAACGGCTGACGGAAAAATTGCCGTCGCCATACCGAATACCGACGTACCGGTTCAAGCGGGCGACTTAAAGTATCAGGATTTGAACGGAGACGGCGTTATTGATGATTTCGATAAAAAGGCGATCGGACGTCCCAATTTGCCGAGCACCACTTTGGGATGGACGTTCGGCGCTCAATATAAAGGATTTTCGATCAGTGTATTATTGCAAGGTTCGTTTGATTACAGTTTCAGCGTTATCGGAACCGGTATCGAATCGTTCAAAAGTCAGTTTCAACCCGTTCACCTGACACGATGGACACAGGAAAGAGCAAATGCCGGCGAACCGATCAACTTTCCGCGCCTGACGAGAAATCCGGCAACCGTTAACAGCGCCGAAGCGTATATGTCTGACTTTTGGTTGATTAATGCATGGTACATGCGTCTGAAAACGGTTGATTTGGCTTATCAGATTCCATCGAAAATATTGCCGTCGAAAATCGGAAGCGCCCGCTTGTACCTCAATGCTTACAACTTATTTACTTTGACCAATTACGATAAATATCAGCAAGACCCTGAAATTAAAACAAATTCGGCCGGCGATGCTTATATGAATCAACGGGTCATAAATTTAGGACTTCAATTATCTTTCTAATGATGCGAAATTAATAAGGTATAACAGTACAGGGAGCATCTCAAATGGTCGCACTCATGAATAAATTTCTCGAGACGGGGAGACGCCCTCCCTCGGGACGGGGAGACACCCTCCCTCGGAGCGGGGAGACGCCCTCCCCCGGAGCGGGGAGTCCGACTTGTCAGTCCGTCCGGTCAACGCCCCCTGTTAGTTCTTATGGAGGACAGCTTCTTCATTAATAATAAATAATATAAAAACAGAATGTGATGAAAAAAGTAATGTTAATATGTTTCTGTCTGACGACTTTTTCGGTCTTTGGGCAAAATTATCTCAAAAACGGGAGTTTTGAATATGGCTTGAATGCCGCTTGGGAATATAAACTGACAAGTACTTCAAAAGCAACTTTTATGCTTGACCAAAGTTCAAAAGTAATGGATGGCAATGTTGCGTTAAAAATAGACGTTACGGCAATATCTGTGACGAATGTCAATTCCATCAGAGCGTCCACTTATTTGACGGCAGGAAAGGATTCGCTTTACCTTTTACGTTTCTGGGCGCGTGGCCCGGAGGAATCCAAAGTGTATGTGGAAGTGGTCGGAAGCGAAACGCCGGGTATTTTATATGAAATGCACACGGGAAAAACACTTTTTTATTTCCCGTTTAAATTTGATACGAAAAAAACAGACAAAGAGTTGACGGTCAATTTTTATTTCAGGGATTCCAAAACAAAGCAGAAAATCACGGCAGACTGTAAAGTAAATACCATTAACGGAGCTACGTATTATCTGGATGGCGTTGAGGTTTTGGATCAGAATAACAACCAAAATATAGATGTTTACAATACGTATCTGTGGAATAGCAAACTTACCGGAGCGGGTTGGGTAGCGGGCGACAATGATGTTTCGTTAGCGTTGCCCGACGGGCGCGTTATCTGGTTTTTCAACGACTCTTTTTATGCAACCCCGAATCCGCTACGGAACCGCTTAAACGATTTCGGAAAATTTATACGGAACGGGGTGGTCGTACAACAGTCGGACGGAACCCTCACCACTTATCCGATCACAGAGCAAGGCGGACAATGGGTTTATTTCAAAATCCCCGACGGTCAGGAAATTAAAGAAGGCAACAGTGTCAAAAACATTTTTTGGGTGGGCGATGCCATCATGGAAGACGGAAAAGTGAAAGTACATCTCATCGAATGTCTGGAGGCTTCCGGTGGCGTAGTAAACACCAATCGCTCTTATATCGCCTCGTTTTCTTATCCTGCGCTGGAATACTTGGGAATGGAAAAGCAAGAAGCCTTTTGCGCCCGGTCCGAAACATTTTTTGTAGATGATGCAGACAATAAAATCTACCTTTACAGGACGGAAGATGCAAGCACTTGGGATCGTTATACCCACGTAGCGCGTACAAACGTAGGCAATCTGACCGGTAAGAACGGTGATTGGGAATTTTGGAACGGCGCCGAATGGACAACAAATAAAGCGGAAGGCGACAGTCCTGCCGGACGGGTTAATAATATGATGGCGGACGGAGTAACAAAATTAGGCCCCGGAAGTTATGCCCAAGTTTCGATGCCGCCCATGAGCCACGACGTGCAGGTTTCATTCGCTCCGGCGCCTCAAGGACCCTGGACTGCCAAACAGACGGTCTATTCCGCCACTCCTGATTCGGCCTCCTGGTATTACATGCCGAACTTTCACGGACGGTTGCCCAACGGCAATTATTCCATTTCTTTTTCGGCAAACTTCACTTATTGCCTCTTCTTTTGCAGAGACTGCGATACGTGGGCGTTTGTAGATAAATATTGGTATCGTCCGCGCTATATTCAGGTCGATTTGATTGCGCTTTCTCCCTATTCTGAGAAAGATGATTGTGCCGGCGTTGCCGGTGGCGATGCTTATATCGACGAATGTGGCGAATGTGTGGGAGGAACAACGGGAAAGGAGCCTTGCGTGCCGGAACCTGTTTACCGGGAAGGAATAACCGGATTGTCGGGTATTTATACCATTCAAAACAAGCAAAGTGAATTGTATATGAGCATCGAGAACAACAGTCTGGAAAATTATGCCGGAGTGGTGCAGGCGGAATACTCCGGCAATGAATCGCAACAATTTGAGTTGAAAGATACCGGTGACGGCTATTATAATATAATCAATGTGGCAAGCCGCCTGTCGATAGGGATAGCCGGTTTCAGTAAAGCCGCCGAAGCAACTGTCGAGCAATGGAACGGTTTCGACTATTTAGACATTACGAAATTGCCGGGAGGTTCTATTTCAGCTCAATACGAAGCGGCTAAAACTTCGGAAGAGATTGGTAATTTAATTGACGATAACCAAGCGACAGTCTATCACACGGCGAATGGTCGCGCATGGGTTCAGTTCCATTCGGCTACTCCGAAACGGGTAACACGTTACAGCCTGATGTCTGCGGCGGCCAATGTGATACCGAGAGACCCTAAGAACTGGGCGCTCTCAGGCTCCAACGATGGAAACAACTGGGTGAAATTGGATACGGTTTCGGGTGCGAAGTTCCAACGTTCCGAAGAGAAATTCTTTTCTATTGACAACGAAACGGCCTATTCTTATTATCGGATGACGATGGAATGTTATTCCGGTAGCCATCTGCAATTGGCAGAATGGAAACTGTTTGAGCCGGTAACTCCCGAAACAGGCGTTGACAATCAGAAATTCGTTGTTCAGGATGCCGGAGAAGGTTATGTGAAATTCTTTACCAAACACAGTGACATGGTTGTGGAAGTAATGGACGGATTAAATGCCCCAGGCGTCAAAGTTCGGCAAATGCCGGAAATAGGACAATTGGGAAGTTTATGGAAACTAACCAAGATTGAACGGCAAGGAATAGAGGAAATAAGGAATGAAGATTCGGGAAAACCCAAACTGATTATTTCTCCGAATCCGGTCAAGCAAACGTTCAACATCCAATTGCCGTCCGAATGGCGGGGTAGCGATTTCTTTATTTACAATATCAATGGCGTGTCGGTTTATTCGGGGAAAGTAAGTGACGCCTCGTTCGACATTGCACATCTGCCGGCCGGATACTATGTAACGAAAGTACGGAAGAATGACGATGTGCAGGTGGCGCGGTTTATTAAAGGAAATAAAGAATGAATATAAACCGGATTTTTCATTTAATTGGTTTTTTCTTAACGGCAAATACGATTATTTTCGCTCAGGCAAATTTAGTGCGGTATGTCAATACTTTGCAAGGAACGGATTCCCGATACGAATTAAGTTACGGGAATACGTATCCGACAATTGCGTTGCCGTTTGGGCAGCATTTTTGGTCGGCTCAGACCGGCAAAAACGGCGATGGTTGGAAATATCAATATGCGGCAAACACCATTCGCGGATTTCAACAGGTGCATCAATGCAGTCCGTGGGTGGGCGATTACGGCGTTTTTTCATTAATGCCGGTTGCCGGAAAATTGACGGTCAATCAGGATGAACGGGCAGCCGCTTTTTCGCATGAGAATGAAACGGCCAAACCGCATGATTACAGCGTCCGGTTCGAGAATGGGATTGTTGCGGAAATTTCGCCGACGGAAAGAACGGCTCATTTTCGCTTTTCCTTTCCCGAAAATCAGGAAGCGCATGTTATTTTGGATGGATACACCAAAAACAGCCAAGTAAACATCGACCCGAAAAACAGACAGATAACCGGCTATGTGGATAACGGCAATTTTACGCCCCCCAATTTTAAGGCATATTTTGTTATCCGGTTCGACTGCGATTTTGAAACGTTCGGCACCTGGGAGAACGAAAACAACACCCTGCAAAGCGGCAATCGTTCGGCGGAAGGGAAAGGAAAAGGCGCGTACATTACGTTCAAAAAAGGCGCAACGGTGCAAGTCAAAGCCACATCGTCCTATATCAGTATCGAACAGGCACAACGAACGCTTGCCCTCGAATTGGGAAATCACAAGCGATTGGAAGATACCCGAAAAGCGGGAGAAAAAGTATGGAACCAATTACTGAACAGGATATGGGTAGAAGGTGGAACGGAAGAACAAATGCAAACCTTTTACTCCTGTTTGTTTCGAGCCAATTTGTTTTCCCGCCGGTTTTATGAAATCGATCAAGACGGTAAACCATACTATTTCAGCCCTTACGACGGGAAAATCCACGAAGGATATATGTTCACGGACAATGGTTTCTGGGATACGTTTCGGTCGCAATTCCCGTTGACGAACATTTTGCATCCAACCATGCAGGGGCAATACATGAATGCGCTGCTCGACGCTCAGGAACAATGCGGCTGGTTGCCTTCGTGGTCGGCGCCGGGCGAAACGGGAGGAATGATAGGCAATCACGCCATCTCTTTATTGACGGATGCCTGGGCAAAAGGCATCCGGACATTCGATCCGGAACGAGCCTTAAAAGCCTACGCACACGAAGCCATGAACAAAGGCCCCTGGGGAGGAGCTAACGGACGCCCTTGCTGGAAAGAATATTATCAATTGGGCTACATTCCCTATCCGGAATCAGGCGGCTCTACGGCTCAGACATTAGAATCGGCTTACGACGATTTTTGCGGATACAAATTGGCTCAAATGACAGGCAACGAGTTTTATCAAACGGTTTTTGAACGGCAGATGTACAATTATAAAAATGTGTATGACCCGTCTTCCGGTTTTATGCGCGGCAGAAAAATTTCCGGCGAATGGGCCGACTTAGACCCGTTTGAATGGGGCGGCCCTTATTGCGAAGGGAATGCTTGGCACTACACTTGGTCGGTTTTTCATGACGTTCAAGGCTTAATTGATTTGATGGGCGGGGATGAAAAATTTATCGCTAAGGCAGATTCGGTTTTTTCCATTCCGAATACAGTTAAAACAGGAACTTACGGACACAAAATCCATGAAATGTCGGAAATGGAATTGGCCGGTATGGGGCAATATGCGCACGGCAATCAGCCGATACAACATTTGATTTATTTGTACAGCTATGCCGGTCAACCCTGGAAAACTCAGTATTGGATTCGGCAAGTCATGGAACGCTTATATAACGCCACCGAAAAAGGTTATCCGGGCGATGAAGACCAAGGCGGCATGTCGTCGTGGTATGTGCTGAGCGCATTGGGCATTTACAGCGTTTGCCCCGGCACGGACGAATATGTCATCGGCAGTCCGCTGTTCCCGAAAGTAACCATTACAATGGAAAACGGCGAAAAGTTTGTGATTGAAGCCATCGCTAATAACAGAGAAAATGTGTATATCCAATCGGCAAGGCTGAATCGGCAACCGCTTTCTAAAAATTATATCCGTTACAGCGACATTGCAAAGGGAGGTGTTTTACGCTTCGAAATGGGAGCAAGGCCGAATAAAGAAAGAGGAATAAAAAAGTCGGAGCGACCGTTCTCGTT
>JAISNS010000204.1 GCA_031276105.1 Dysgonamonadaceae bacterium | reverse complement strand
CGGAGAAACGAAATCAATGTATTTTCGCTCAAACAGTCCGCTTCGTCGAACAGAATTACCAGCGGTTTATCCAACCCTTTGGACAAATCCCTCAAGAAAATAGACAAAAGCGACAGGGGCTTATTCTTTTTATCCTGATCGTAACTGTCTTTATATACGAAAGGTATATCATAATCCTGCAAAGCAAGGACGATGCAATCCAAAATGGCAGGAATACCGTCTTTCGGTTCGACAACATTTTGTACGCTTTCCAGCGAACAGTACAGCGCATAGTATTGTCCCTCTGCGTTGAGCCGTTGAGTTAAATCGCGGATATAAGTTGTTTTTCCACTCTGACGCGCCGCATGAATCACAAAGTATTGCTTTTGATTTATCAGTTGCTCTACGCCTTTTAATCGAGTCGAGGCGTCTATCATGTAATGATCGGCGCTGTTACATGGCCCTGCTATATTAAAATATTTCATAATCGTTAACGAATAAAAAATTTATACATAATAACTTCCTGCAAAGTTAGCATTTAATTTTCAGATTATGCTCCTGTGCATCGAATTTGGATTACCCGTTTTTATTCGTTTGCGTGGAATATAAAAAATTAATGCTAATTTTGTTTCCGATTTAAAAGGCAAAAGTATGAACGAAAAAAACACTCCCCTCAGTCTGGGAACAGAGAAAACGGGCAAACTCCTGATGGAATATGCAATTCCGGCTATTATCGCAATGACGGCTTCTTCGTTATATAACATCACCGACAGCATATTCATCGGTCACGGCGTAGGCCATTTAGCTTTATCCGGGTTAGCCATTACTTTCCCGCTGATGAATCTGGGCGCCGCTTTCGGTAGCTTGGTCGGAGTCGGGGCTTCTACGTTGCTCTCTATCCGCATGGGACAGAAAGATTACGAAACGGCTAATCATATACTGGGAAACGTGTTTGTCCTGAACCTGATTATGGGCGTCGGATTCTCAATCGTTACCATGTTTTTCCTGAATCCTATCCTTTATTTTTTCGGCGCAAGTCCTGAAACGTATCCTTATGCCCACGATTTCATGCTAATCATCCTGGCCGGAAACGTAGTTACGCACATGTATTTCGGACTGAATGCCATGTTGCGTTCGGCCGGAAGTCCGCAGAAAGCAATGATGGCTACCATTTACACGGTGCTTATTAACTTGGTATTGAATCCATTGTTTATTTTCGGCTTTCATTGGGGTATCCGGGGTTCGGCTTTTGCAACGGTTATTTCCCAAATCGCGGCGCTGTCGTGGCAAATGCATTTATTCAGCGACAAAACATTTTTTATCCATTGGAAAAAAGGAATTTACAGGCTGAAAAAACGGATTGTGGCCGACTCTTTGTCTATCGGAATGGCGCCTTTCCTGATGAATGCGGCCGCTTGCTTGATTGTTATCTTGATTAACAGGCAATTGCTTATACATGGAGGCGATTTGGCCGTAGGCGCTTACGGAATTCTCAACCGGGTGGCTTTCCTGTTTATCATGATTGTTATGGGACTGAATCAGGGAATGCAGCCGATTGCCGGTTACAATTACGGCGCCGGACTTTATTTGCGGGTATTGGAGGCGCTGAAAAAGTCTATTTTCTATGCAACCCTCATCATGACTGTCGGAACGATTGCCGTAGAACTGTTTCCTCATGCTGTTGCGTCCATATTTACTACCGAAAACAGTTTGATTGATTTATCGGTTCCGGGATTGCGCTGGGTCTTTGCCTGTTATCCTTTGGTCGGTTTTCAGATGGTTGTTTCCGCTTTTTTCCAAAGCATCGGAAAACCCAACAAATCCATTGTTTTATCGATCACCCGTCAAGTCCTGTTCCTGATTCCCTGCCTGCTGATCTTGCCCAACTGTTGGGGAATAACCGGCGTTTGGGCAAGCATGACTATTTCCGATTTTCTGTCGGTGATATTAGCAGTAGTCTTGTTACAAATGGAATTGAAAAATATGCATAAAAAATAATCCGGTAATGGGTACAAAATATATTTTATGAAAACAAATTATGTAATTACCATCGGCCGCCAGTTGGGAAGCGGCGGAAAGCAAATCGGGGAACTCCTGTCCCGGAAATTGGGTATTCCCTGCTACGATAAAGAACTGATTCTCATCGCTTCGCGCGAAAGCGGACTGGGAAAAGAGTTCTTCGAAAAATTCGACGAAAAAAACAGTTTCAGTTTTTTCAGCAACATTTTTACTCCTCATTCCGGCAATTATTTATGCAACGAAACGCTGTTTGGGATACAAAGCGATGTGATAAAAAAACTGGCGGAGAAGGAATCCTGCATTTTTGTAGGACGTTGCGCCGATTATATCCTGCGGAATCATCCGCGTCTGCTCAGCATTTTTATCCACGCAAATTTCAACGACCGGATTGGCCGGATTATTGCTAAAAAAAACTGCACGGAGAAAGACGCTAAAAGTTTACTCGAACAAACCGACAGGAAAAGAGCGGAATATTACAATTATTACAGTAATAAATTATGGGGAATGTCAACATCTTACGATTTATGTGTCAATTCCTCTGTTTTAGGGATTGAGGAGACTACCGAATTTCTTTACCGCTATGCCTCTATTAGAATTAGGAATTAGGAATTGAGCAAAGCGGAACAATCACCCACGCCCGGTATAGCATCCACATCATAAAAATAAGTGAATTTCTTCAACCGGCAAAGTGTTGAGTAAATTATTTTATTTCAGTGCTTTGCTTTCTTTTAATAAAAAATAATTGCGGATTTAAGGATTATTAAAAAAATTCCGTACCTTTGAACCTAAATTTTTTTTTAGATAAAAAAAGACATGGAATACTCCATAAAAAAGATAGAAGTAGATGAAGAATCTCTTGTTGAAATCTTCCGGTTTTTAAAAGACGTTTTCCCAAAAAGCAACATGTTTTCACCGGAGCATGTAAAGTGGCAATATGCAGAAAATCCATCCGGGGCGATGGTCGGATTTAACGCTTGGGACGAAGGGCGAATTGTTTCGCATTTTGCGGGTTTACCGCTCGAAATGAGTTTGTTCGGAAAAATTCGCAAAGGACTGTTATGTATCAATGTTTCGACAAATAGCCGCTACAGAGGGAAAAAACTTTTTACCCTGTTGGGCGAAAAAACCATTCAATATGCAACCGAAAATGGTTTTGAATTTATGATAGCCGTACCCAATGCAAACAGTACGCACGCTTTTTTTAAATATTTCGGCTTCTATCTCATCTCGCGTTTGTCGGCAAAAGTGGGCTTTGGACAAAATATTTATCCGAATAAAGATTTCAATTGTTACAAATGTTGGAATGAAAACCTGTGGGCTTGGCGCTTGAACAACCCGTCGAACAGTTATTTTTACAACAAACGGCAAATCATCACTACGCCGATAGCGGGTTTTGCCAAAACCCTTTCGAAAAGTTGCTTGCCGGAAAATCTTGTCGACCTTGCATCGCAAAGCATTGGTTTTCGCCCGCTTAATCTGTATGTCGGATTGGGCGCTGATACCTCCAAAGGATTGTATTTCAATATTCCTTCCTTTATAAAACAACCGCCGTTCAATCTCGTATTCAAAGACTTGACCGGAGAAATTCCCGTAATAAAAAAAGATGATATATTTTTGCAATTAATTGATCTGGATACAATATGAACACAACCGGACAACTCAATATCCTCACTTTTGATATCGAAGAATGGTATCATTTTGACATTTTTTCCACCGAAGACAAATGGAATAATTATCCTCCCCGCATTGATTTGTATTTACCGCGCGTTCTGGACTTGTTGGACAAACGCCAAGTAAAAGCGACTTTCTTTTGTTTAGGCTGGATTGCACGAACTTATCCGAAGATTATCCGGCAAATACAACAGCGGGGACACGAAATAGCCTGCCATAGCGACAAACATTTGTTTATTCGGGAGATGACGCCGGAATCTTTCCATAACGATTTGCGTTTGGCCTTGGACAGTATCGAAAACGTAACCGGACAAAAAGTACATTCCTTTCGTGCGCCGGCGTTCACCATATCCGAAGACGCAACTTGGGCATTTGAAGTATTAGCCCAAAACGGCATCGAAAACGACTGTTCCATATTCCCGACGGCACGCAGTTTCGGCGGTTTTCCTTCTTTTGGAGAAGCAACGCCCGCTTTGATAAAGTAC
Organism: Dysgonamonadaceae bacterium; assembly: GCA_031276105.1. Classification (GTDB taxonomy): domain Bacteria; phylum Bacteroidota; class Bacteroidia; order Bacteroidales; family Azobacteroidaceae; genus Azobacteroides. The sequence goes on along the minus strand of JAISNS010000204.1, from coordinate 602 downwards.
AAAAACTGCCTGATGAAGGAATTTCCCATCAGCGCCGGAGTTATCTTTGGGAAACAGGTAGTTTTCGGCGGAGGCGGATATTTCCGGTTGTTCCCTTACCTGCTCATAAAAAACTTGATGAGCCGCTTGGATTACAACATTACTTACCTCCACATGCGCGATTTCGACTATGAACAACCTCGTTTCAAGCATTTGTCGGCGATGCGCTATTTCAAATCGTACTATGGCATCAAACAAGCCTACTCCAAATTTGAAAAAATGCTGGACGATTTCAAATGGATCAATGTGGAGCAAGCGATTCAACGGATAGATTTTGATACCGTCAGACGAATAGAACTCTCCTGAATCTATTGAGCCGGAAGCGCATACAATTCAAAAACGCCGGACGACAAAAGTGTAAAATAATTTATCATCCGATGTAAAATTATCTTACATTATCGGTTTTATTCATTTCCCACAGTATTTTATTTTTCAATCATTTATCCGTTTGGTACGATCTTAGCATTTATTTCCGTAAAATAAAGTATTATGGATAAAATGAAAAAGACAATCGTACTGTTACTCATTCTGCTTCCGCAGGCGGGATTCTCTCAGGAGAAGGT
>JAISNS010000190.1 GCA_031276105.1 Dysgonamonadaceae bacterium | reverse complement strand
AATTTTATTTCGGGAAAATCCTGTTGCGCCATTTGTAATACATAGCTCGAATCGGCTAAAAAGACGTCGCGCCCCTGTTTATCCAAAGCCATATACTGATACTTCCGCTTTTTGAAGTTTTCCAACGATTCAAGAGACTGACTTTCAATCCAGCAGGCTTTATATAAATGAATGGATTCCCACTTGCATTGCGCCCCGTATTCGTGCAGGAGGCGATATTGTATCACTTCGAACTGCAATTGCCCGACCGTTCCGATAATTTTCCGTCCGTTGTATTGGTTAATGAAAAGTTGAGCGACGCCTTCGTCCGTCAACTGGTCGATTCCTTTGTTCAATTGTTTGGTTTTCATCGGGTCAGCATTTTCAATGTATTTGAACATTTCGGGGGAAAAACTCGGCAGTCCACGAAAATGCAGGATTTCACCGGCGGTTAACGTATCGCCGATCTTGAAATTCCCGGTATCGGGCAAACCGATAATGTCGCCGGCAAATGCTTCATCGACGGTTTCTTTCTTTTGCGCCATGAAAGCGGTGGCCTGCGAAAATTTCATCATCTTGTCGAAACGGACGTGTTTGCAGTTCGTGTTGCGCTCGAATTTGCCGGAACAGATTTTCAGGAAAGCAATGCAACTCCGGTGATTGGGATCCATGTTGGCGTGTATCTTGAAAATAAATCCGGAAAACGGATCGCGTTCGGGAACGATTTCCCGTTCTTCCGCTTTCACCGGACGGGGCGAAGGAGCGATCCGGACAAAACAATCCAACAATTCTTTGACGCCGAAGTTGTTCAACGCCGAGCCGAAAAAGACGGGCGCCAAATTTCCTTCGCGGTAAGCTTTCAATTCAAATTCCGGATAAACGCCTTGAATCAAATCCAAATCGGCGCGGAGTTTTTCCGACAAATCGCTGCCGATACGATTTTCCAAATCGGGACTGTTGATGTCTTTGAACTGAATGGACTCGGTAACGGTTTGTTTGCTGGGCGTATAGAGGTCTAATTTTTCTTCGTAAATGTTATAGACGCCTTTGAATTTGACGCCCATTTCGATCGGCCAACTCAATGGACGGACGTGAATTTGCAATTCCTGTTCCAGTTCGTCCAGCAAATCAAAAGGGTCTTTCCCGTCGCGATCCATTTTGTTGACGAAAATGATCACCGGCGTTTTGCGCATCCGGCAGACTTCCATCAGTTTGCGCGTTTGCGCTTCCACGCCTTTGGCGATATCGACGACGATGATTACGCTGTCGACCGCCGTCAGGGTGCGGTAAGTGTCTTCGGCAAAGTCCTGGTGGCCGGGCGTGTCCAAGATGTTGATTTTGTAGATTTCGTAATCAAATCCCATCACCGAAGTGGCGACGGAAATGCCGCGCTGTTTTTCGATTTCCATCCAGTCGGAAGTGGCCGTTTTCTTTATCTTGTTGGATTTGACGGCTCCCGCCACGTGAATGGCTCCTCCGAAAAGCAACAGTTTTTCGGTGAGCGTGGTTTTCCCGGCGTCGGGATGACTGATGATGGCGAATGTCCTGCGACGTTGTATTTCGTTTATTAATTCCATAATCACAAATTTTGCGCAAAAGTACAAAATATATGGCAATAAAAAAGGCGCAAAGCAGCGTTTGTTTAGCGCGCTTTGCACCCTTGTCACTTGTCACTTTAATGCTTTTTAAAAATGAAACAACATAAAGAGCGAGCCTGAAGGCTGGGTGTATAAGCCAACCTGAGCCGGGTCGATTTTTCCTTTCCGGTGCTTATATTCTTGTACGCTGCCGGCGCCTGTATTAAAGCGTTCGGATGTCACTTCATTTTGTCCTTGAGTACCATACAGAAAGCCTACATTGACTTCGCCTCCCAATGAAATCTGCGGCGCGATAAAATATTCTACTCCGACAAATGCGCCCAATCCTATCTGAAAAGCATACGGAGTTTTTTCTTTCAGGGGGCGATCATTCTTATGACTCGAAATTCCGGTAATCCAATCCGTCGTCGAAGGCGATTGATTAGCTGCCGTAATCGGATTAGCATACTCGTATGTTTTTTTGGAGCTTCCGTAACCGAGCAGAAAATCGGCGCCGTAAAATCCCTGCAAACGACCTTTTCCTCTACGAAGTTCGTAACCGATACTCAAACCAACGCTGTTGTTGAAATCGTTTCGGATATCGATTCCCGTAGCGAGAGTATTCGTAGGATCTATAAGGAGTTCTTTATCATTAGGAACCGTTTGTTTGTGTTTTTCTTTGGAAAATTCCAAATGCAGTTTAACCCGGATCGCCTGATTGTCTTCAATAAAATATTTTCCGTAGATGCCAAATTCGTTACCGAATGTGGGAGCCTCGTTTGTACCCGCTTGATTGAAAAAGTTTCCCAGATAGTTTAAAAACGGGGAAGCATCAACGCCTAAAGCAAAATCGCCGGCTTCGGGCAAGTAGGAAATGCCTTGTTTGTTAACGAAAGGCTTCATACTTTCATCCACATTTTGTGCTGCGGCAAATGACAGCGCGCTCACACAGAAGAATGTTGCTATTATTATTTTTTTCATCAAAATATTCTTTAATTGTTAATTGATTGAATTTTTTCCCTGAATCAATCAGTTATTAGTCAATTTAGCGCCGCGAGTAGCGCTGACTGTTCCTGCATCCACAGATTCTCCGCCATAGATAGTAGACGTTTGCTTAATATAGAACTTATAATCGTTAGAGACCGGTTTTTCAGTTCCTGTTACATAATCATATATAAATTCTGTAGCTTCTGCCCTAAAAGCTAACTCCCACGTAAAGGCCAGCCCCCCGTCAAACAAAGAAGGGGCGTCCATCTTAATTTCCAATGAGCCGTTAAAGCCTACTTTTTTAAAGAAAACCCAATCATTTGCTCTTGTCGGAACAAAACTATTTCCTGAAACCGTGATTTTCACTTCCGTATCTTTCGGTACAGGCAAATTTGTTTTTCCATCGGAATATTCAAGTTCCACTTCATAGATTGCTTCTTCCCATGTTGCAGATACCTGAAAAGCTTCTTTTTGGCTGTACTCCAATTTTTTCCGATAAGTAAAACCTGCAACGATAGGCTCCTCTACAGGATTAACTTTAAATATTTGATCGACGCTTTTCCCATCATCGGTAGTAATCTTCAATAGGATTTCAGCGCCGGAAATGGAAACGGTTACCGGAGTTCCATCTGCCCTCGCAGGCAATTCGACTGCATACGAACCGTCGGCTTTAACCGGGGTCGTTTTCACATAGTTACCCGAACTTCCCGAAATACCCAATCCGCTGTACGGAATGGTAAACGACAATAATGTTCCTTCCGGAGCATATTTCACAACTGCCGTACTTGATTGATTGATGTTCAAATACGCATACCCTTCAATCGTTGCGCGGGGAAATGTATCGACAGAAACTCCCTGTGCCGGGTCTTCATCGGCGCAACCATTGAAAAAAAACACTGTGGCAATTAACAAAATTGCCGGATAAAATAACTTTTTCATTTTTTTTTCTTTAAAATTTAGTGATAATTATTATATAGCCTTAAATTCGCAATCATTTTTAATTAAAAGAAAGCAAAGCGCTAAAATAAAATAATTTACTCAACGCTTTGCCGGTTGAAGAAATTCACTTATTTTTGTGAACTTAAAAACATAAACAATAGAATTTCTCATGGCGACAAAAATACAAAAAGTTTCTCAGACAATCACCTCTTTTGCAGGAGTTTCTTTCACAAATAACGAATTTAACCGTTGCGGTTTATCACAATTTATTGATAATGAGCTTAGTATAAGGACGCTTACGAACTATCAATACAGTGATATTATTGGCTCGTGGTTTGATATTTTCTTCTGTGGCGGCGATGTGGCCGAAGATATTGAGCAACACTTCCTGCACTCGCCTAAAACGGTTTATCTTCCGGTTTATCTGTGTGACCGGCAAATGGGTGCGTCAGGGGCGACAGCGAATCCTCAAACTCTATACCGAACATCCTTACGAACTCCTTATTTAGTGTAACAGTTACAAAATCAACAAAATAATATATCCGCAGCAAAATCGGCAGGGATTATTATGCAATTACCTGAAAATCAACCATTTTTTAGACCTTTCTTGCAAATCTAAAGTTCATTTTCAAGCCCAAAATGAAATTTTTCATCCGAAAAATTCCGAAAGTTCACCGCTAAAAGCAATCCATATAGACCTGAAAAATATGCTAAATAACAAAGAATTTTGCTTGCGGGTTTACGACCCGTTCCAGCATACCGCTGGCCGACCATTCGTATAACCAGCCTGTGGCAGTGGCTTTGAATTTGATGCCGTATTTCTTTTGCAAAGCCGCCTTGCCCAGACTTGAATAGCCTTGCGGCTTCTTAAATTCCTTGAATACAAGGTTGCCTTCGCAGTCGTAATGGACGAGGTTAAAAACTCATATAATAAGTAGAACTTATAATGATAAAATGAACGAGGTAGAACCTCGTCCAAATGGGGGAAGCTGTTTTTTGCTTCCCATAACTTTGCTTATTTCAGGTGCGGATTTAAGGAAATATTATAGATATTTTTTACACCCCACCCTATGGAAATTATTTTATTGTTAAAATTAAGTAGAAATGAGTTTATTCTGCCGGAACGTCCGGAATTTCATTCGGCACTGCCGTTCCAAACGGGGCTGTGGCGTTCGGATCTTGCACTTGGGTGTTCTGTATAACATCTTTGATTCCCGAATCCAATGTAGCGGTCGAACGCGGTATTAAGGAAAACACAATACAAAGCGCAACCATTGTACCGGCTAAGTACCAAGTTGCTTTCTCCAAAAAATCTGTGGTTTTACGAACGCCCATCACTTGGTTGGATGAAGCAAATCCGGCGGCTAATCCTCCACCTTTGGAGTTTTGAATGATAACAATCAACACTAAAAAAAGCGCTACAATAACAATTAAAATTGAAATAAATATATCCATTTTTTATTTTATTTTTTTTTGTGAATAACTAATCTTTCCAAAAAACGAATTTGGTCTGCAAAGTAAATGCTTTTTTCCGGATTAACCAAACTTAATTTACGAATAATTTCCAATGCCCGGGCATATTTTTTTTGTTTCAGGTAAATTTTTGCCAACGTAATGGAGAAAAAATTGTTTTCTGCTTCGTTATCAATCCGGGGTTTTAAAATTTCCCGCTTATCGTTATCGTCGTTGTCTTTCAATCTGAGTGTCGTTTCTCCTTTAGCAATAAATGAGTCGATAATATCCTGATTTTCAAAAGGGATAGTCTGCCCCTGATCCGAATTTCCTTCCGAAAAAGAGTAAGACAGATAATCCGTTAATGCCAATTGCGTATCCAAATGATCGGATAAAAGTTCCGGTTTCGTATTCTGCCCTTTCTTTTCAAGGAAAATATCGATCAAATCAAATCCGCCCGTATCCGGAAGGGATTGTTCTTTTTCTTTGCCGGCCTTTGTTTCGGCAATCAACATCTCAAAAAAATCTTTCTCAATCAGGTAGAAAAATTTTTTCCGGTCGCCGGCATAACACGCGGTTTTGCGAATTTCGGGAAGCGTATTCGTATCTTTATTGGCCTGTAAATTCAAGGTATAGAGAATCCGGGCTGCCTGAAAATAAGGATATTCTTCCACTACGGTTGATAATTGCGACAGGGTTTCATTATCAAATGGAATTTGCCGATTCATCAATCCGGTTATTTTTTTCGCTTGCATCTGATTTTCAGGCTTGTTTGCTACCAGTTGGCAACGGTTGCATTATATATCTGATCCACCAAATCTTCGCAAATTTCGCGACATAACTGATCCTGCACTTCATCGAGGCTCCTTTCGCTGGAATATTCACGGAAAGCGGAATAAGTCTGGTCAACATCTTTATTGAGTTCTTTCGTGTTTACGTATTGTATGCGAACGGCAATCGTTAACCTTGTCTGGGAAGAATATGCGTCTTCTTTTATTGCCAAGCCCTGAATTTCGTATCGCGTTATTTCGCCGGAAATTTCGATATCCGCATTGTTATCGACCGGTCGCAAACGTGTTTGTTCGATATAACGGCTGCGCAATTGTTGATCGAATATTTGCGCCAATTGCGGATATACAAGCGCCGCATGATTGGGAAATTCCTGAATACGAATGGTTTTCGTAATCTCGTAATTGATTGAGCCGCCTTCAAATTTATAGGAAAAAGAACAGGAAGCGGTCAATAAGGCAAAAAGCACAACAATTATTCCGATTATAAGCAATATAACCCGAACAAGGCTGCGCCCCAAATCTTTATTTCTTGATTCTCTGAAAAATTTTTCGGAATTGGGATCCGATGGATATGTGTTTCTTTTTGACATAATTAATGCTGATTGATGTGTAAATTACTGTATTATTCCAAGCCGTATTCTTTGATTTTCCGGTACAGTGTGCGTTCGGATATTTTCAAATCAAGAGCAGCATTCCGCCGTTTTCCATTGTGGCGATTTAAAGCTTTGATTATCATTTCTTTTTCTACTTCTTCCAAGGATAAGGTTTCCGGTTCTTTTTCTTCGGAAACTTCATCGGCATACTGAACCGGTTCTTCGTCGTAGCTTAGCGGTTCTTCTTTTTCTTCTTCCGGCGGGAAATTGGCTCTTACCGGACGAATCGTTACCGGATGTGATTCTGTAGCGCCGGCCGGCGGATTGTTGATTAATCCGGGCACTAATTTTTTTAATTCGTTGACGTCGCGTTTCAAGTCGAAAAGAATTTTGTACAGGATTTCTCTTTCGCTGTTGAATGTTTGCGGATCGTATTCCGATTGAATCAGCGCCGGCAATTGATCAAGGTCGGGATTAGTCAGGTAAGATTTCAAGGCGTTGGCCGAAATTTCCCTTTCCTGTTCGAAGATGGACATCCGTTCCGTAATATTCTTCAATTCACGGATATTACCCGGCCAACGGTATTTGACCAAAATGGCTTTTGCGTCTTCCGTTAAGTGGATAGCCGGCATCCGGTATTTTTCGGCAAAATCGCCGGCAAATTTCCTGAACAACAGATAAATATCTTCTTTCCGGTCGCGTAAGGGCGGCAGGTTTATCGGAACGGTGTTCAGGCGGTAATAGAGGTCTTCCCGGAATTTTCCGAGGCGGATGGCTTTCAATAAATCGACATTGGTTGCAGCAACAATCCGGACGTCTGTTTTTTGAACTTTGGAAGACCCAACCCTGATAAATTCGTGATATTCAAGCACCCGGAGCAAACGCGCCTGCGTGGATAAAGGCAGTTCGCCGACTTCATCCAAAAAAATAGTCCCTTTGTCGGCCACTTCAAAATAGCCTTTCCGGTCGTTTACCGCACCGGTAAACGACCCTTTTTCGTGGCCGAATAATTCCGAGTCAATGGTTCCTTCGGGAATTGCGCCGCAGTTTACCGCAATGAAAGAACCATGTTTGCGGAGGCTGTTCTGATGAATGATCTGCGGAAAAACTTCTTTTCCCACTCCGCTTTCTCCGGTTATCAAAACCGTCAAATCGACGGGAGCAATCAAGAATGCCTTTTCTATCTCCCTGTTGATCAGCGGACTGTTTCCAATAATCCCGAAGCGTTGTTTTACTTGTGTAAGCGCTGTTTCCGTCATATTTTACCTGATGTTTGCAATACTGATTATGTCTGAAAATACGCCTGCCGCCGTGACGGCAGCTCCGGCTCCGTATCCTTTGATAATCATCGGATATTCGTTGTAGCGTTCTGTTGTTATCATAATGATGTTGTTGCTGCCTTCCAATTCGTAAAAAGGATGACTGCGATCGACTTCCTGCAATCCGACCGAACATTTCCCGTTGTCCATTTCGGCTACGAAACGGTATTTTTTCCCTTTGATTTCCAATTCTTTGCGTTTTTCTTCAAATAATTCGTCCATTTCGGGGATTGTTTTTTCGAAATCGTCTAACGACCCCCGAAAATAGCGGTCGGGTATAAACAGGTTTTTTATCACATCTTCCTGATTCACTGCGTATCCTGCTTCGCGGGAGAGGATTACCAATTTACGGATAACATCGGTGCCGCTTAAGTCGATTCGTGGATCCGGCTCGGAGAAGCGGGCTTCTTTCGCCATTTGAATGGCTTTACTCAGCGGGATATCTTTGCTTATCGTATTGAAAATGAAATTTAAGGTTCCCGATAATACGGCCTGTAATTTCAGGATTTTGTCGCCGCTGTTGATAAGCGCATTCATCGTGTTGATGATCGGCAATCCGGCTCCGACATTGGTTTCGAAAAGGTATTTCACGCCTTTTTTCCGGGCTGTTTCTTTCAGGGTATGGTAGGCGTCGAAAGGCCCGGAAGCCGCGATTTTATTTGCCGCTACGACCGAAATGTTGTGTGAAAGAAAATCTTCATAAAGCGCAGCGATAGACGGACTTGCCGTACAGTCGACAAATACGGAGTTGAAAATATTCATTTGGAGAATTTCTTCCCTGAGAAGATCCGGCGTAGTTGCCCGGCCGTTTGTCCGCAAGAGTTCCAAATAATTATCCAAGTCGATCCCTCGCCGGTCGACGATTATATTGTCGGCGTCGGCAATTCCTACGATGTTCAGTTTTAATCCGTTGTGTTCCATCAAGGTTTGTTGTTGACTGCGAATTTGTTCCAACAAGCGTCCGCCTACGGTACCGATACCGGTCAGGAAAATGTTCAGCACCTGATATTCGGAGAGGAAAAACGAATCGTGAATCGAATTTAATGCTTTGCGCAGGTATTTGCTTTGGATGACAAACGAGATATTGGTTTCGCTGGCGCCTTGAGCGCAGGCAATGATACTGATACCGCTTCGTCCCAATGTTCCGAAAAGTTTTCCGGCTATGCCGGGCGTCCGTTTCATGTTTTCCCCGACAATAGCGACCGTAGCCAAGCCTTTTTCGGCTTTGATTTCGTGAATTTCCCCCTGATTCAGTTCCGGTTGAAATTCTTTCCGTAGAACTTCCACCGACAGGGCGGCGTCGGCGTCCCTGACGGCAAATGACGTCGTATTTTCGGAAGAAGCCTGCGAAACCATAAACACACTGATTCCGGCTTCGCTTAGCGCTTTGAATATCCTGTAATTAACGCCGATAACGCCTACCATTCCCAATCCTTGCACCGTAATCAACGATGTGTCGCTGATTGACGAGATTCCTTTGATCGTTTTTTTCCCGTTTGTTTGTTTATCCCGGGTAATGTAAGTACCGGGCGCTTCCGGGTTGAAAGTGTTCTTTATCAATATCGGTATATTGAGGTGGTAAGCTGGGAATATTGTGGGCGGATAAATCACTTTGGCGCCGAAATTGCTCAATTCCATTGCTTCGATGTAAGTCATTCGCTCAATGGCGTAAGCGCTGTTGATTATTTTCGGATCGGCCGTCATAAATCCATCCACGTCCGTCCATATTTCCAGGATACGGGCTTTCAGGGCTGCCGCCAGAATGGAAGCCGTATAATCCGAACCTCCCCGGCCTAAGTTGCTTATATCGTTGGTCGTTTTATGGCCGGCAATGAAACCCGGCACAACGGATATTTCCGGCAGATCGACAAATATTTCGGCAATTCGCCGGTTGGTCAGTTCGAAATCAACGATATGTTTTTGAAATTGTCGTTCGGTTTTGATAAAATCGCGGGCGTCGAACAGGCGGGCGTTGTCCAGCAGGCAAGCGAGGATCAAAGAACTCATTCGTTCGCCGTAACTGACAATGATATCGGAAGTCTTTTGCGATATGTCTTTGACCAAGAACAAGCCGGTCAGGATATTGCCCAACTCGTCGAGCAGGAAAGAAACCCGGTTCGACAAATTGAGGCGCTGTTCCGGCTGGAGAATGACGCGGTCGATCAACTCCAAGTGCCGGTTTTTCAGGTTTTCGTATGCTTCCCGGTAATGTTCGTCGCCTTGCGCGGCTAATTGAGACATTTGCAACAAGCAGTCGGTAACGCCTCCCAAGGCGGAAACTACGACTATCACCGGTTCGTTTACCGCTTCAATAATCTGTTTGACCTTTACAATGCTTTCTGCGGAACCGATAGACGTTCCGCCAAATTTCATTACTTTCATCGATGTTTCAGAATTAATTTAAGCTTCGCCAATTGGCCCCATAATAGGCTGGTTGAAACCGGTTTGCGGCAATTTGATTTCCCCGTATTGCACTTCGTATTTTTTAATATTGTCAATTAAAGCGATCATCAACCGTTTGGCATGTTCGGGAGTCAGAATAATGCGGGATTGTACTTTCGCTTTGGGAACGCCCGGCAATAAGCGGACAAAATCCACGACAAATTCGGAAGATGAATGGGCGATAATTGCTAAATTGGAATAAATACCCTGAGCGACTTCTTCGTTCAACTCAATTTGGATGTTGTTTTGTTGTTGTTTATTATCCATTGTGATGTATATTTGCTGACAAGCTGTCATATTTGAAGACGCAAAAATAATGATAATAATTCAAATTAAAAATAAAACAGGCAAAAT
>JAISNS010000145.1 GCA_031276105.1 Dysgonamonadaceae bacterium | reverse complement strand
TTGCCATGGTTTTTTTATCCACTTGTTGTATATTGGAAATTTTCATGTAAATTTGCACTCCCATACAAATAACAGATTGGAATGAGTCGAACCTCCCTGATAGAAAAATTAGACGCTTTAGTCGTTCGTTTCGAAGAAACCGGTAAATTAATTACCGATCCCGAAGTTATTGCAGACATGAAGCGTTTCGTTAAACTGAATAAAGAATACCGTGATCTGGAAAAAATTGCGGTCGCACGAAATAAGTACAAACAAATTTTGATTGCCATAGAAGAAGCAAAATCCATTCTGGAACATGAATCCGACAGCGAACTGCGCGAAATGGCGAAAGAAGAACTGGACGATTCCATGCTGTGTTTGCCCTGTTTGGAAGAAGAAATCAAGTTGCTTTTAATTCCGTCCGACCCGCAAGACAGCAAAAATGCCATTGTGGAAATACGGGGAGGAACAGGAGGCGATGAAGCCGCCATTTTTGCCGGCGATTTGTATAAAATGTATTCCAAATATTGCGAATCGAAAGGATGGAAAGTCTCTGTTACCGGTGTGAGTGAAGGAACTATCGGCGGATTCAAAGAAATCGTTTTTACCGTTACCGGCGAAAACGTTTACGGAACATTAAAATACGAATCGGGCGTGCACCGCGTGCAGCGAGTGCCGGTCACCGAAACGCAGGGACGAGTACATACCTCGGCCGCTACGGTTGCCGTATTGCCAGAAGCAGAAGAATTTGACGTGGACATTAAAGAATCGGACATCCGGGTAGATATCTTTTGCGCTTCCGGACACGGCGGACAATCGGTCAATACCACTTACTCGGCCATCCGGCTGGTACATTTGCCGACAGGCATATCCGTTCAATGTCAGGACGAAAAATCGCAGTTGAAAAACAAAGCAAAAGCAATGGTTGAACTCCGTTCGCGGATTTATAACCGGGAATATCAAAAATACTTGGACGAAATCGCTTCCAAACGGAAAACCATGGTCTCGACCGGCGACCGTTCCGCTAAAATCCGAACCTATAATTATCCGCAAGGGCGAGTAACCGATCACCGGATCAACTATACCGTTTATAACCTTCAGGCTTTTGTCGGCGGAGATATTCAAGGCGTAATCGACCAACTTATTATCGCCGAAAACGCAGAACGATTGAAAGAAAGTGAACTATAAAAGCAAATCATCATCAATGACGAAACGCGAATTATTCAATAATATCCTCCGGAAACAATCCTTCCTTTGCGTAGGATTAGACACGGACAGTACGAAAATCCCCCCACACCTGTCGGCAGAAGAAGACCCCGTTTTCTCGTTCAATAAAGCGATTATTGATGCGACCGCCACCTGTTGCGTCGCCTATAAACCCAACTTGGCGTTTTATGAAAGTCTTGGCGCCGGCGGCTTGGTATCGCTGGAAAAAACCGTCAACTATATTCGCCGGAATTATCCCGACCAGTTCATTATCGCCGACGCCAAACGGGGCGACATCGGAAACACGTCGGCCATGTATGCCCGCGCCCTGTTCGATTATGCCGATTACGATTCGGTAACGGTTGCCCCTTATATGGGCGAAGACAGTGTAAAACCCTTCCTGCTCTATCCCGGCAAATGGGTGATTCTTCTGGCTTTGACTTCCAATCAAGGTTCGCAGAACTTTCAATTGACTGCCGGCGCCGACGGAGAACGGCTGTTTGAAAAAGTATTGCGAATCTCCCAAACATGGGCAAACGACGAACAAATGATGTACGTAGTCGGCGCTACCCAAGGGGAAATGTTCCGCGAAGTTCGCAAAATCGTACCCCATCATTTTTTATTAGTTCCGGGAGTCGGCGCACAGGGCGGAAATTTGGAAGACGTTGCCCGTTACGGCATGAACGACCAATGCGGACTGCTGGTCAATTCGTCCCGTCAGATTATTTACGCCGCTTCGTCCAACGATTTTGCCGAAGCCGCCGGCGAAGAAGCCCGCAAATTACAACAAGAAATGGCCAGCTACCTGCAATGGATAATAAAAGAAAAATAATCAACGATCCGGTCTTTGGCTTCATCAATATATCGGATGAATGTATTTACCGGATTATCCGGCATCCTTATTTTCAACGGTTAAACAGGATCAAGCAATTGGGACTGGCTTGTTTTATTTATCCGGGCGCGCAGCACTCCCGCCTCAACCATTCGTTGGGAGCGATGTACCTGATGAATGAAGCAATCACCCAACTGCGACTGAAAGGTCACCCCATTTCCCACGAAGAAGAAGCGGGCGCTTTGGCTTGCATTTTGATGCACGATTTGGGACACTCCCCTTTTTCTCATGTATTGGAAAATACGCTGGTGCACGTTCATCACGAATTTATCTCCCTGCTGCTCATGGAAAAGATGAACGAAGAAATGAACGGTAAATTAGCTGCCGCCATCGCCATATTTAAGGATACGTATCCTAAAAAATTCCTGCATCAATTGGTCAGCGGCCAATTAGACGTAGACCGGTTGGATTATTTGCGTCGCGACAGTTTTTTTACCGGAGTAACCGAAGGCAACATCGGGTCGGCCAGGATCATCAAGATGCTCAACATCAAAGACGACCGTTTAGTAGTCGAAGCCAAAGGCATTTATTCCATCGAAAACTTCCTGATGGCGCGGCGCTTGATGTATTGGCAAGTCTATCTGCACAAAACCGCTGTCGCCGCCGAAAAAATGCTGGTCAATACCCTCAAACGCGCGAAAAAACTGACGGAAGAAGGCCGGGAATTGTTTGCTTCGCCGGCCTTGAACTATTTCCTGCGCAATACGGCAGATGAAAATACGTTCACGAAAGATTCGCAAGCCTTGGAATACTTTGTTGATCTGGACGACAACGATATTTGGACTTCCCTCAAAGTGTGGGCGAAACACGACGACAAAGTCTTATCGCTCTTGAGCGAGAACATAATCAACCGGAATTTGTTTAAAATAGAAATTGAGCAAGAACCTTTTGCTCCTGCTTATTTGGCGGAAAAGGTGGAGATGTATGCCTCCCGCTACAATTTGTTGCCGGAAGAAGCCGCTTACCTCATTTCGTCCGATGAAGTTTCGACCAACATGTACAACGAAGCCGACGACAGCATCGATATTTTATATAAGGACGGTACTTGTAAAGACATTGCCGAAGCATCGGATATGTTAAATATCCAACTGCTTTCCAAGAAAATAAAGAAGTATTACTTCTGTTTTTTGCGAGATTGAAAATAAATTACGTACTTTGCCAAGTTTTTAAATTTTTTATACAAATTGAATGGAATTCAGCGCTCAACAAATAGCCCATTTTCTCAATGGGAAAATAGAAGGGAATCCTGACTGCACGGTTAGCGATTTTGCAAAAATAGAAGAAGGACGACCGGGAACGCTTACGTTTCTCGCCAATCCGAAATATGCGCATCATATCTATGAAACGCAAGCATCGATCGCGTTGGTAAACGATGATTTTCAGGCGGAAAAGGCATTGCCTGCCACCCTGACGCTCATCCGGGTTTTTAATTCTTATTCGGCGTTAGCCCAACTCCTGGCTTTGGTCGAAAGCAATAAACCCAAAAAACAGGGAATTGAAGCAATGTCGTACATCAGCCCCTCGGCCTGCCTGCCGGAAAAAGAAGTGTATATCGGCGCATTTGCCTATATCGGCGAAAATGTACGATTGGGGAAAAATACGGCGATATATCCACAGGCCTATGTCGGAGATAACGTAGAAATCGGCGAAAATACCGTTATTTATTCCGGTGCAAAAATCTACGAAAACTGCAAGATCGGACGGAACTGCATTATCCACTCGGGCGCAGTGATCGGCGCCGACGGTTTCGGCTTCGCTAAAGAAGGCGACCGCTTCAAGAAAATTCCCCAATTGGGGAATGTCGTCGTGGAAGACGATGTGGAAATCGGCGCCAATACCACTATCGACCGGGCTGTGATGGATTCGACGATTATCCGGCAAGGCGTAAAATTGGATAACCTTATTCAAATCGCCCACAATGTAGAAATCGGCGAAAATACCGGAATCGCTGCACAAACCGGCATTTCAGGCTCTACCAAAGTCGGCAAAAATTGCATCATGGGCGGACAGGTCGGATTGGGAGGCCATATAAAAATCGACGATAATGTAAGTATCGGCGCTCAATCGGGCATTATCAGCCACATTGAAGCCGGAAAAAGCATCATCGGATCTCCGGCTATCGACGTGAAAAACTTTTTCCGATCCAGCATCATTTTCTCCAAACTGCCGGAAATGTATCGACAGTTGAACCGGCTGGAGAAAGAAGTTAAAGAAATGAAAGAAGTTAAAGAATAAAGAATAATAAAAGAATGAGTAGTAAACAACACACATTAAAAGAGAGTTTTTCATTGAAAGGAAAAGGATTGCATACCGGATTAAATATCCGTATCCAATTCAATCCGGCTCCCGAAAATCACGGCTATAAAATCCGGCGGGTTGATTTACAGGACAAACCCGTCATTGACGCTTTAGCGGAAAACGTTAGCGGAACGCAACGAGGCACCGTCCTCTCGAAAAACGACATCCAAGTAAGTACCGTAGAACACGCACTGGCGGCTTTATATACTTCCGAAATCGATAATTGCCTGATTGACGTGGACGCCCCCGAATTTCCTATCTTAGACGGCAGCGCCATCGAATATGTAAAACAAATACAACGGGTAGGCATTGTGGAACAAAACGCCGAACGGGATTATTACATCGTTAAAAACAAAATTGAAATCAACGATAGCGATACCGGCTCTTCCATCGTCGTCCTTCCCGACGACCGGTTTGTTGTAAACGTACTTATCGCTTTCGATTCGGAAATATTGGACAGCCAGTTTGCCGTATTGAACGATATAAAAGATTTTCCGACAGAAATTGCAGACAGCCGTACCTTTGTTTTCGTCCGTGAAATCGAACCTCTCCTAAATAACAACCTGATTAAAGGCGGCGATCTGGACAATGCCATTGTGATTTACGAAAGACAAATCAGTCAGGAACGATTCGACCAGTTGGCCGACAAAATGGGAGTCGCCCATAAAGACGCCAACAGATTGGGTTACATCATGAACAAACCCTTAGCCTATCCGAACGAACCGGCGCGGCATAAACTCTTGGACATCATCGGCGACGTGGCGCTTATCGGTAAACCCATCCGCGGACGAATTATCGCTACCTGCCCCGGACACCATATCAACAACAAATTTGCCCGCCTGATTCGCAAAGACATCAAACTCAATGAAGTGCAAGCGCCGGAATACAATCCGAATGTGCCTCCCGTAATGGACATCAACCGGATTAAAGAACTCCTGCCCCACCGTTTCCCCTTCTTACTGATAGAAAAAATCATCGAAATCGGTGAAAAACATATCGTAGGAGTAAAAAACGTATCCGTGAACGAACCGTTTTTCCAAGGCCATTTCCCCGGCGAACCCGTCATGCCGGGCGTGTTGCTGGTAGAATCGATGGCGCAAACCGGCGGCCTTTTAGTGTTAAACTCGGTAAACGACCCCAGCCGTTATTCGACCTACTTCTTGAAAATCGACGCGGTAAAGTTCCGGCAAAAAGTGGTTCCCGGCGATACGCTTATTTTCCGCTTGGATTTGCTTACCGAAATCCGGCGCGGGATAGCCAATATGAAAGGCTATTGCTTTGTAGGAGAAAAATTAGTGTGCGAAGCGGAATTTATGGCTCAGATTATTAAAAACAAATGATATGAATCAAATACTATCATCCATCCATCCGGATGCAATTATCGGAGAAAACGTTACCATTTCTCCCTTTGTTACCATCGACAAAAATGTTATTATCGGAGACAATACCTACATTTATTCAAACGCCGTTATCTTGGAAGGTGCGCGCATCGGAAAAAATTGCCGTATTTTCCCGGGTGCGGTTGTTTCGGGTATCCCCCAAGATTTGAAATTCAAGGGAGAAGAAACTATCTGTGAAATAGGGGATAACACTACTATCCGCGAATGTGCAACCGTTAACCGGGGCACGGTCGCCAAAGGGAAAACCGTTGTTGGAAACAATTGCCTG
Organism: Dysgonamonadaceae bacterium; assembly: GCA_031276105.1. Classification (GTDB taxonomy): domain Bacteria; phylum Bacteroidota; class Bacteroidia; order Bacteroidales; family Azobacteroidaceae; genus Azobacteroides. Next base: position 1,981 of record JAISNS010000145.1, on the reverse strand, counting down.
TTAATGGCTTATTCGCATACGGCGCACGACTGCATCATCAAAAACTCCGTAATCATCGGCAATGCCACGCAATTGGCCGGCGAAGTGGAAGTGGACGATTACGCAATTCTAAGCGGCGGAACGCTGGTACATCAGTTTTCCAAAATCGGGAAATATACGATGATACAGGGCGGCTCCCGCTTGGGGAAAGACATTCCGCCTTACATCATTGCCGGTCGCGAACCGATCACCTATTCCGGCGTCAACATTGTAGGATTAAGGCGCAGAGGATTCTCCAGCGAACAAATCGGAGCGATTCAGGAAATATACCGCATCGTGTATCAATCGGGGTTAAACAATTCGGACGCAATAAAACATATCGAACAGATAATCCCCGATTCGGAAGAGAAACAGGAAATAGTTTCTTTCATTACCCATTCCCCCAGAGGCATCCTCCGGGGATATTTAGAATAGAAATAATCAAAACTCACCATTTATAATTAAAAATATGATTTACAAATTTACCATATTAACGGACGAAGTCGACAACTTCCGCCGAGACATCACGATTGATGCCGAAGCCACTTTTTATGACCTGCACAACGCAATTTTGGATTCGGTTGCTTACACCAAAGACCAGATGGCCTCTTTCTTTATCTGCGACGAAGACTGGTCGAAAGAAACCGAAATTACGCTGATAGAAATGGATTCTAACTCCGAAGAAGACAGTTACATCATGGAAAACGTTCGCTTAAACGAATTTCTTGGCGATGAAGGACAACAACTGATTTATGTTTTTGATTACCTTGCCGAACGTTCGTTTTTCGTGAAACTGAGGGAAATTATTTTGGGGAAAAATCAGAAAAAAGCCGAAGTTATTTATTCAAAAGGCCTTCCCCCCGTCCAAATATCTTCTGTGGAAGATATAACTATTGCTTCCACAGACAGCATGTTGGCTCTTGATGAAGATTTTTTTGAAGATACCGTGAATCTTGACGAATACGACGATGAAGATTTCGGCGATTTAATAGAAGGCAATCCTTTCGATAATTATTAAAAAAAGTGCAACCAACCGGTCGAACTTCAAACAAACGAAATGCTCCGTTCAACGTTCATTATTTAAAATGAAAACATTAATTGTATTATTAGGGCCGACCGGAGTCGGCAAAACAACGCTTAGTTTACGCTTAGCCAAACAATTTCAAACCCCTGTAATATCGTCCGACTCCCGGCAACTTTACAAAGAGCTGGTAATCGGAACGGCGGCTCCCACTGCCGCCCAATTGCAGGAAGTCGAACATTTTTTCGTAGGTACGCTTAATCTGTCCGATTATTACAGCGCCAGTCAATTCGAAGAAGACGTCATTCGTCTGCTGGCTTCGTTGCATGAGACTCACGACAACGTCATCATGTGTGGCGGATCGATGATGTATATCGACGCCATTTGCAAGGGAATAGATGAAATCCCGCTCATCGACGACAGTATCCGAAACAACTTGAAAGAATTGTTCGAAAGGGAAGGCTTGGAACCGATTCGTCAACGGTTGAAAATTCTCGACCCGGTCTTTTACAAACAAGTAGATTTGCAGAATCACAAACGGGTGATTCACGCCCTCGAAATTTGCCTGATGTCCGGCAAGCCCTATTCGTCGCTGCGAACCAATGCCACTAAAAAGCGTCCTTTCCAAATCATCAAAATCGGGCTGAACCGGGAGAGGGAAGACCTTTACGCCCGCATCAATCACCGGGTTGATGCTATGATGACACAGGGTCTTTTACAGGAAGCGCGAACGGTCTATCCGCATCGCCATCTGAACGCCCTCAATACGGTCGGTTATAAAGAACTGTTCGAATATATGGATGGGAATTGCACACTGAGCGAAGCGGTCGAAAAGATCAAGCAGAATACCCGCATTTATTCACGGAAACAAATGACGTGGTTCAAGCGCGACAAAGAAATCACATGGTTTCATCCCGATGAAGAAACGGCGATTCTGGATCA
>JAISNS010000100.1 GCA_031276105.1 Dysgonamonadaceae bacterium | reverse complement strand
GTTGATTCCGTTTCAAACGCTTTAGTTGCACAATCGGCAGGCGCTCAACGGATTGAATTTTGCGCCAATCTTTCCGAAGGCGGTACAACTCCTTCGGCGGCTCAAATCAGGGAAGCCCGCAGAAACATACATATTCCGCTTTACATACTTATCCGGTCGCGTGGAGGCGATTTTCTATATAGCGATTTGGAATATGAAATAATGAAGGCGGACATTCATTTTTGCGGGCAAACCGGATGCGACGGTGTGGTCGTCGGAATGCTTCACCCGAACGGGACAGTAGATATGGAACGATGTAACGAATTAACGGCAATCGCCCGGCAATATGCAATGGGCGTTACTTTCCATCGGGCATTCGACCGGAGTAACGACCTTTTTCAGGCAATGGAAGCGGTTATCGCATTGGGTTGCGAACGGATACTGACTTCGGGAGGATACGATACAGCCATCGAAGGAGCGGATGTCGTCCGGCAACTGATTGAAAAGGCGGATAATCGTATTGTCATTATGCCAGGTTCGGGAATTACTCCCGAAAATGCCGGCGAATTAATCGGAAAAACCGGATTAAAAGAAATGCACGGCACATTCCGCAGTCGCCGGACAAGTAAAATGCAATACCGGAATACGAAATTGAGTCATCCGGAAGAAGAATACAGTTTGCTGCTAACGGACGCGGAAAAAATCAAAGCTGTACTGGAATGTATTAATAATTAACATTAAATATACCGGTAATGAAAAACGTATCATTTATTATCTTCTTTTTATGTACGGCATTAGCCGTTTCATCCTGCAAAAAGGAAAAACATTTTCTGAAAAAGGAAATTTACCGTAAACAGGTTCAGGAACAGTTCGAAAAACGGAAAGCGGAAGCTCAAAACCGCAGCAATGCTCTATTTTCTATTTTTGAAAAGGAAAACCTGAACGTCGAACAGCGTGAAGCGCTTGAATTTCTATATGCTTACATGCCTTTGTGCGACATGGCCGATTACGACGGCGAATTCTTTTTGAATCAGGTAAATGCCGCTTTCAAAGCCCGTGATTATTTTTCATGGGGGAAAACCGTTCCGGACGATATTTTTCGCCATTTTGTATTGGTTTACCGCATTAATAATGAATATCTTGATACAGCGCGAACCGTTTTCTTTGAAGAATTGAAAGAGCGCATAAAAAACCTTTCCATGTACGAAGCCGCTTTGGAAGTAAACCACTGGTGTCACGAAAAAGTTACTTATAAAGGAACCGATGCACGCACTTCAGCGCCATTGGCATTAATTCAAACATCATGGGGACGTTGTGGCGAAGAATCGACATTTACTACTGCCGCGCTCCGCGCCGTAGGAATCCCCGCCCGCCAATGTTATACGCCCCGCTGGGTGCATACCGACGATAATCATGCTTGGGTCGAAGTTTGGGTGGACGGACAATGGCATTATCTGGGCGCTTGCGAACCCGAACCGGAATTAGACGTTGCATGGTTTACGGGTCCCGCCAAACGTGCAATGATGGTACATACCGTCGTATTCGGTCTATATACCGGCCCGGAAGAAAAAAATCTGGAAACGCCTTTGTATTCCAAAATTAATCTCCTGAAGAATTATGCCGCCACCCGTAAAGTGGAAGTCCGCGTAGTGGATGAAAACAATCAACCGGTTGAAGGCGCCAAAGTGAAATTCAAAGTCTATAACTATGCCGAATTATACGCGATTGCGGAAACGGTCACCGGAAAAGACGGTAAAACTTCCATTATTTCCGGAAAAGGCGATTTAATCATTTGGGCGAATAAAAACGGTTGTTTTGGCTACGGAAAATCGGAAAAAGAAAGCCAAACGACTGTTGTTCAACTGAATCGTAAAGCAGGCGCTTCTTACGGGGAAGATTTTGTTATCAATGTGCCTCCCGAACAAGCGATTAAGGAGTTGTCGCCTGAAAAGATAGCGGTCAATGCCGCCCGCCTGACTTATGAAGATTCTATCAGAAATGCCTTTATGAGTACTTTTATAAAAGAAGATGAAGCGCGTTTGTTGGCACAACAACACCGGTTGAATCCGGAAGAAGTCCGGAAATACCTGAACCTTTCGCAAGGGAATTGGCATGAAATTAAAGATTTCATTATCGAAAAAAAGGATCATCCGGATTTGTTCCCGTTTTTGGCTTCTTTAGCGGCAAAAGATTTACGCGATACGCCGGCAGCCTACCTGATCGACCACTTACAAAACAGGGATGCTTTTGCGGTGAAAAGCGGAACGCCCAACGAACTGATTGTTCCTTACATCCTTTCGCCGCGTATTGACCGGGAACTGATAAAACCTTGGCGAAGTTACGCCCAAAATCAATGGGGAGCCAAAGAAAAAGAAATGATTAGGAATAATGCCGGACTTATAATTGATTACGTAAAAAATGCGATACAAATCAGGGATGAAGAAAATTATTACAATTGCCGGATTACGCCTCAAGGCGTTTATGAACTGAAAATAGCCGACCGGCCTTCGCGAAATATCTTTTTTGTCGCCGCCTGCCGCAGTTTCGGGATTCCGGCCCGGATAGAAAGCAGTACGGGAAAAACGCAATATTTCGAAAACGGGCAATGGATCGATGCGATTTTCGATCCGGACGAATCCCTGAATTTGCCGAAAGCCAAATTGACGGTACAAAATGCACACGACAACCTCACCAAGCCCGGTTATTACACTCATTACACGTTGGCTTATTTCAAAGACGGCGATTTTCAAACGCTGGATTTCGAAAATAATCCTTTGGTTGCTCAATTTCCTTATACTTTGGAATTGGACGAAGGATATTACCGGCTGACAACGGGTAGCCGCGCCAACGACGGTTCGGTTTTTGTCCATACCGAATATTTTGAATTAAAAGGAAATACATCTTCCCGCATAAGCGTCCGCCTGCCTGAAACGAAAGGAAAATTATTTGTAAAAGGAATTGTGGACATGAATTCGACAGTAACGTTGAACAACAGCATCAAAACCACTTTAAAAGAATTGTCGAAAGGAAAAGGATTGATGCTTTGCTTCTTAGACATGGGAAAAGAACCGTCGAAACACATTCTGCAAGACCTTCCGGTCGTGCAACAAGCCTTGAATGAATGGGGCGGAGGAGTATTATTCTTGATTCCGGAAGACAAAGCCGCGAATGTTTCCGGAATTTCGACCTTCAAAGGATTGCCGGAAAATACAAATTGGGTGATCGATAATCGCCGGGAATTGCTACGCACCGTAACCGGCACATTGCAAATTGATTTCAACGATAATTTCCCCCTGATTCTCTATCTTTCCCGCAATGGTGGTATTTTGTATTCGGCAGCCGGCTACCGGATTGGCGCAGGAGAAGAGATTCTGAAAATTATACGGAAAACAGATTAAGCGGATGATCGCAGATTTTTTTATAAGCAGCCTTTTGTATTTACTTTATTTATAAGTAATTAATCGTCTTTTCTCATGTAAAAACAAGCAAAAAAAATTACACGACTTTGAACACCCTACCCGTAGGGACGACACTTGATTAACCGTATGCTTTAGCTTACGGAGGAAAGCGATAAAATCCGTGATCATCTGCCCCATCCGCGTCACTCGCGTTCCATTGCGTAGCGGACACAAAAAAATACCTGCCGAATCTCTTATTTGGAGATAGACAGGTATTGTATTTTCCTGAAATATAGTTATATTCGCGCGCGCCTGATTGTGTGTGTGCATAATTCCGTTAACTTCCAAACATCGGCTAATTTTTTTTGAAGCGCCGGAGAAAAATAGAGCAGTATTCTATAATAATCAACAGTTTTTATTTTGTCTTCTACTTTTTATTAATTTTGTAGCTGAAATTTAAAAACAAATCAATCGCAAGTAACATGCTTTTATCAAAGATATTTATGATGCTTAACC
>JAISNS010000073.1 GCA_031276105.1 Dysgonamonadaceae bacterium | reverse complement strand
CCCGAACGGTGGGAGGTAACCGAAGTATAACCTGCGCGGTGAGCCATTTCGATGGCGTCTAACGTTTCGCTCAACGAACCGATTTGATTCACCTTGATCAGGATGGAGTTGCCGCAACCCAATTCGATTCCTTTTTTCAGAAAATCGACGTTGGTAACGAACAAGTCGTCGCCGACCAACTGGCATTTATCGCCGATTTTATCGGTCAACAATTTCCATCCGTCCCAGTCGTTTTCGCTCATACCGTCTTCGATGGAGTCGATCGGATATTTCGCAATCAAGTCGGCCAGATAATCTGCCTGTTGAGCCGAAGTCCTTTTCGCGCCGGTAGCGCCTTCAAACTTCGTATAGTCGTAAATACCGTTGCTGTAAAACTCGGAAGAAGCGCAGTCTAAAGCGATGGTAACATCTTTTCCCGGTTCGTAGCCGGCATTTTTAATTGCCTGAATGATTGACTCCAAAGCATCTTCCGTTCCCTTCAAGGTAGGAGCAAATCCGCCTTCATCGCCAACAGCCGTACTTAAACCTCTGTCGTGCAATACCTTTTTCAAAGCGTGAAATACTTCGGCGCCGGTACGCAATCCTTCTTTGAAACAACATGCGCCGACCGGACGAATCATAAACTCCTGAAAAGCAATGGGTGCATCGGAATGAGAGCCGCCGTTGATGATGTTCATCATCGGAACCGGCAACGTGTAAGTATTCGTTCCGCCGATATAGCGATAAAGCGGAATATCCAAATAGTTCGCTGCCGCTCTGGCCACCGCTAAGGAAACGCCGAGAATGGCGTTCGCGCCCAAATTGGATTTTGTTTTTGTTCCGTCCAGCGCCAACATTTTTTTGTCGATTTCGCGTTGGTTCAAAGCGCTGATTCCCAACAAAGCGGGTGCAATCACGCTGTTAATGTTTTCTACCGCTTTCAGAACGCCTTTGCCGCCGTAACGTTTTTTATCGCCGTCGCGCAATTCCAAAGCTTCATTTTCTCCGGTAGAAGCGCCGGATGGTACGGCCGCCCGGCCAATAATTCCCGACGCCAAGGTTACATCTACCTCAACGGTTGGATTACCTCTTGAATCCAAAATCTCTCTGCCTGTAATTTTTACAATTTCCATACGGATAATTTTAATTTAAATGATTGATTTTTTTATTCTTCTTTCGGAGTTTCCGTTGTTTCGGGAGTTTCCGCATCCGGCGTTGCGTCTGCAACTTCTTCGGGAGATACGGTTTCTTCCGCAGTTGGAACTTCCACAACGGGCGTATCTTCCACCGGCGTTGCAATAGCTTCTTCAATTACCGGCGATTCTACCGTTTTGTCTTCCGCCACAACTTTCCTGACGGTAGTTGCCTTGAGAGTATCCGATTTAGAAACGCCTTCGTCCGCTTTTCTTTTCGAGCGGCGGGTTCTCGTTTTAGCCGGCGCTTTTTTATCTTTCAACATCAAATCGTTGTAGTCCACCAGTTCGATAAAGCACGTCGAAGCATTATCACCCAAGCGGTTGCCGAGTTTGATAATGCGGGTGTACCCTCCCGGACGGTCGCCGATTTTTTGGGAAACATCGTTAAACAATTCCGTTACAGCATATTTATCGCGTAAATTACGGAAAACAATACGCCGCGAATGAGTCGTGTTTTCCTTGCTTTTCGTGATAAGCGGCTCAATGTATTTGCGAAGCTCTTTTGCCTTGGCAAGGGTCGTAAAAATTCGTTTGTGCTTAATCAAAGAAACCGCCATATTCGACAATAAGGCTTCCCTGTGAGCATGAGTACGACCTAAATGATTGATTTTATTGTTATGTCTCATCGTTAATTATCTTTATCTAATTTATATTTGGCTATATCCATCCCAAAATTGAGATGCAGATTTTCCAGTAAATCATCCAATTCGGTTAATGATTTCTTACCGAAGTTGCGGAATTTCAACAAGTCGGTCTTGTGATATTTCACAAGGTCGCCCAGCGTTTCCACATCAGCTGCTTTCAAACAGTTCAACGCTCGAACGGAAAGGTTCATATCCGCCAATTTGGATTTAAGCAATTGACGCATGTGAAGTATTTCTTCATCAAATTCGTCGTTCGATTCGGTGTTGGTTGCTTCCAACTGAATCTTCTCGTCCGAAAACAGCATAAAATGGTAAATCAAAATACGGGCGGCTTCTTCCAGCGCTTCTTTCGGGTGAATAGAACCGTCGGTAGTGATTTCGATCGTCAATTTTTCGTAATCGGTTTTCTGTTCGACACGGAAAGGTTCTATAAAATATTTCACTTTACGAATCGGAGTAAAAATCGAATCAATTGCCAGTTGGTTGATGTCGTCATTTTCCGTACGATTTTCATCAGCAGGAACATAACCACGGCCTTTCCCGATATTCAATTCAATTCGGAGAGCGGCGCTTTTATCCATGCGGCAAATCACAAAGTCAGGATTCAATATTTTAAATCCGGCTAATTGTTTGCCGATGTCGCCGGCTTTAAATTCGGTAACCCCCGAAACATTGATGACTACTTTTTCAGTATCTATATCCTTAACCGTCTGTTTGAAACGTATCTGTTTAAGATTGAGGATAATATTGGTAACGTCTTCGATTACGCCCGGCACAGTAGAAAATTCGTGGTCCACTCCTTCGATTTTGATGGAAGTAATGGCAAATCCTTCGAGTGAAGACAAGAGAATACGGCGGAGAGAATTACCTATCGTAATTCCATAACCGGGTTCCAACGGACGGAATTCAAACTTCCCGAAATTGTTGTCCGCTTCCAGCATTAATACTTTATCGGGTCTTTGAAATGCTAATATCGCCATTGTGAAGTTGATTATTTAGAATACAGTTCTACGATTAATTGCTCTTTAATATTCTCAGGAATATCCGCTCGGTCAGGGATATGCAGATATTTAGCGCTCATGGAAGGTTGATCCCACTCAATCCATGGGTATTTGCTGTGATTGAAACCGGAAACGCTATCAAGGATTACTTCCAGCGATTTGTCTCTTTCACGAACGCCAATAATTTGCCCCGGTTTTACGGAATAAGACGGGATATTTACCACCTTGCCATCGACTACAACATGACGGTGCGACACCAATTGGCGGGCGCCGGCTCTTGTTTTAGCCAATCCCATGCGATAAACGATATTATCCAAGCGCGATTCCAATAATTGCAGGAGCACTTCTCCGGTAATCCCTTTCGAGTGGGAAGCCTTTTCAAACATGTTGCGGAATTGTCGTTCCAATACCCCATAGGTATATTTTGCTTTTTGTTTTTCACGCAACTGAATGCCGTATTCCGACGTTTTTTTCTTCCTTCCAAGGCCATGTTGTCCGGGAGGATGCGGTTTTCTACTCAAAACTTTATCCGGTCCGAAGATAGCCTCGCCGAATTTACGGGCGATTTTTGTTTTTGGTCCAGTATATCTTGCCATTTTTAAAATTTTTTAATAAATCTGTGAGGGACAGGAACTTGTGCAGCCGCGATTACAGAGAGGATCACTTGCAATCTATTCACTTATTCTTATCCGTATTACAGGAAAATAAATTAATTAAACTCTTCTTCTTTTAGGTGGGCGGCATCCGTTGTGTGGAAGCGGCGTAACATCAATAATCTCAAGTACTTCGATTCCGGATCCGTGTACGGTTCTGATTGCAGATTCGCGACCGTTGCCCGGACCTTTCACATACGCTTTTACTCTTCTCAATCCCAAGTCGTAGGCCACTTTTGCACAATCCTGTGCAGCCATTTGCGCTGCATAAGGCGTATTTTTCTTGGAACTTCTGAAGCCCATTTTACCGGCGGAAGACCATGAAATCACTTGTCCTTCGCTGTTTGCAATGGTAACAATGATGTTGTTAAATGAAGAGTGCACGTGTAATTGACCGTTTGCGTCCACTTTCACCACTCTTTTTTTAGTTGTGACTGTTTTCTTTGCCATTTTCTTTAAAAATTACTTCGTTGCTTTTTTCTTGTTAGCGACTGTTTTCTTCTTTCCTTTGCGAGTACGGGCGTTGTTTTTAGTACTTTGCCCTCTCACGGGTAATCCGATACGATGGCGTATGCCGCGGTAAGCGCCGATGTCCATCAATCGCTTGATGTTCAATTGGACTTCCGAGCGAAGATCGCCTTCCACTTTGAAAGTGCGTCCGATGATTTCCCGCACGGCGGCAGCCTGCTCATCATTCCAGTCTTTCACTTTAATATCTCTATCAATACCTGCTTCCGACAGGATTTTATTGGCTGAACTGCGACCGATACCATAAATATATGTCAACGCAATCTCGCCCCTTTTATTTTGAGGTAAATCTACCCCTACTATTCTTATAGCCATTTTTTAAAAATTTTTCAAAAATAATTACTTATCCCTGACGTTGTTTAAATTTAGGGTTTTTCTTATTGATCACATACAAACGTCCTTTTCTCCGCACGATTTTACACTCCGGAGACCGTTTCTTAATTGAAGCTCTTACTTTCATATTATTCTATATTTTTATCTTTGATTTTTATTTTCATTTATATCTGAACGAAATCCGGCCTTTGGACAAATCGTAAGGCGACATTTCCACTTTCACTTTATCTCCCGGAAGAATTTTGATGTAATGCATCCGCATTTTCCCGGAAATATGCGCGGTAATTTCGTGTCCGTTTTCCAATTCGACCCGGAACATTGCATTGGACAAAGCTTCCACAATAACTCCATCCTGTTCTATTGCTGACTGTTTAGCCATAAATGCTTGTTTTTTGTATTACTTGATCTATCCATTCAAACGTTGATAAAATATCTGCTTTTCCCGGGCGAATAGCCACCGTATGTTCGAAGTGTGCGGATGGTTTCCGATCGGCTGTACGAACCGTCCAACCATCTTTTTCAAACTTCACATTTTTGGAGCCTAAATTAACCATCGGTTCAATCGCAATACACATGCCGCTTTTCAGAAGCACGCCATACCCTTTTTTCCCATAATTGGGAACTTCCGGCGCTTCGTGCATATCTTTTCCGATTCCGTGACCAACCAACTCCCTGACTATACTGTATCCTCTGCTCTCGCAATAGGTCTGAACCGCATTTCCAACATCTCCTGTTCTTTTCCCTTCTACGGCTTTACCGATTCCTTCATACAGAGCCTCTCGCGTGGTTTGAAGTAATTTTTTTACTTCGGGAGCGACCTCTCCGACTTCGAACGTATAGGCCGAATCGCCGCAATAACCATTGATTTTTATCCCGCAATCGACGGAAACAATGTCGCCGTCTTTCAAAACGGTAGTTCCCGGTATTCCGTGAACTACCTGTTCATTAACCGAAATACAAAGCGCATTGGGAAATCCCCGGTATCCTTTGAACAAGGGAATTCCTCCCTTATCGCGGATAAATTGCTCAGCTATTTTATCTAATCGAAGCGTGGTAACACCCGGTGCAATGTTTTTAGCAACTTCGGCCAGCGTTGCGCCGACCAGCCGGTTAGCTACCCGCATCAATTCTATTTCCTCGTCTGTTTTAAGATAAATCATCTTACGAATAAGCCGTACCTTGTCGTCCTTTAATTCTTCCCGATTTCAACAGACCATCGTAATGGCGCATCAACAAATGGCTTTCCACTTGCTGCAATGTATCCAAAACTACCCCGACCAAAATTAACAGGGAAGTTCCCCCGAAAAATTGAGCAAATTCCTGCTTGATTCCCACTATTCCGGCAAAAGCAGGCAAAATAGCCACCAATGCAAGGAAGAGAGAACCGGGGAAGGTTATTCTCGACATGACTTCGTCGATATATTCAGCCGTTTTCTTTCCCGGTTTAATTCCCGGAATAAAACCGTTGTTTCGTTTCAGGTCTTCGGCCATTTGCTTCGGATTAATCGTAATTGCCGTATAAAAATACGTAAACATAATGATTAATACGGCAAAAGTAAGATTATATCCGAAACTGAGGTGATCGGCCAGCGGCGCAAAAAATCTTGCCAAAAAGCCGTCGGAAGTAGTTTGTGTAAATCCCATCAATGAAATAGGAATAAACATAATGGCTTGAGCAAAGATAATCGGCATTACGTTTGCCGCATTTACCTTAAGCGGAATATACTGCCGCGCGCCGCCGTATTGACGGTTTCCGACCATTTGCCGGGCATATTGAACCGGAATTCTTCGCGTTCCCTGAACCAGCAGAATAGCTCCCGCGATTACAGCTAACAGGAAAAAGATTTCCAATAAGAACATCACTAATCCGCCGGCGGCTTCGTCCATTCTTGACGCAAATTCCTGAATCAACGCTTGTGGCAAACGGGCAATGATACCGACCATGATGATAAAGGAAATTCCGTTCCCTACGCCTTTATCGGTAATCCTTTCGCCTAACCAAAGGATAAACATTGATCCTGCCGCAAGAATAATGGTCGAAGAAAACATAAACCACAATCCCTCAGGGAGCGCCGAACCCGCTTGCCCTAACTGCACTTTCAGGTTAATTAAATAAGTCGGCGCCTGAAACAGAAGGATAGCTACCGTTAGATACCGGGTATATTGGTTGATTTTTCTTCTTCCGCTTTCACCTTCGCGCTGCAGTTTTTGGAAAAAAGGTACTGCGATGGCCAGCAATTGGATTACGATTGAAGCCGAAATATAGGGCATGATTCCCAAAGCGACAATAGAAGCATTGGAAAAAGCGCCTCCCGAAAACATATCCAGCAGTCCCATTATTCCTCCAGCTGTTTGCTCTTGCAATTTACTTAAAGAAGCAGGGTCGATTCCCGGAAGCGTGATGACCGATAAAAAGCGGTAAATCGTAATTAACAGAAGAGTTAGCAGAATCCGGTTTTTCAGATCCTCAATCTTCCAGATATTTTTTATAGTTTGTATTGCTCTCATTATGTATTAGAGTTTTACAGCCTTTCCTCCGGCTTGGGCGATTGCCTCTTCTGCTGTTTTGGAAAAAGCATGAGCTGTAATTTCCAAGGCAGAAGTAAGCGCGCCTTTAGCCAGAATTTTAACTAAATGTTTCGACGATACAAATCCGGCATTCACTAAATCTTCGATGCCTATTTTTGTCAATTGTTGGGCGTCTGCCAACTGTTGTAAAGTATCAAGATTAATCGCTTTGTATTCGATGCGGTTAATGTTCTTGAAACCGTATTTTGGTAAACGCCGTTGGATAGGCATCTGACCACCTTCAAAACCAACTTTTCGGGAATAACCCGATCTTGATTTCTGACCTTTATGACCTCTTGTAGAAGTTCCTCCTAAACCTGAACCCGGTCCGCGACCGATTCTTTTGCGGGTTTTTACAGAACCTTTAGCAGGTTTTAAATTTGATAAATTCATGTTTTTACTAATTATAAATTATGAATTATGAGTTATGAGTATGAATCTATGAGTATAAATTATGAGTTACAGAACAGGTATATATACCTGTTACCAATTCACAATTTATAACTCATAACTTCTAATTCATAACTTCAACTAAATGTTTTACTTTCTCAATCATACCCCGGATAGCCGGATTATCGTTGTGTTCAACCACGCGGCCGGTTTTTCGCAGACCTAAAGCATCTAACGTTCTTTTCTGATCTTTCGGCCACCCGATGCGGCTTCTTACCTGTTTAATTTTAATTGTTGCCATATCGTATTCCTCCTGATTATCCTTTAAATACTTTTTCTACTGATATTCCGCGGTTTTGAGCCACCATAGCCGGATCGCGCAATTCACTCAAGGCGGCGATAGTCGCTTTCACCAAGTTGTGAGGATTGGACGAACCTTTCGATTTTGCCAAAACGTCTGTTATTCCAACGCTTTCCAATACCGCACGCATAGCGCCGCCGGCTTTTACTCCCGTACCGTGAGAGGCCGGTTTGATATATACTTGGGCGCCGCCGAATTTGGCTACCTGCTCGTGTGGAATAGTTCCTTTATACACAGGGACTTTAATCAAGTTCTTTTTAGCGGCTTCCACGCCTTTGGCAATTGCCGCCGTTACTTCACCGGCTTTACCCAAGCCCCAACCGACGATTCCTTCTTCATTTCCGACGATAACAATAGCGGCGAAACTGAAAGTACGTCCGCCCTTGGTAACTTTCGTCACGCGATTGATGGCTACTAACCTGTCTTTTAATACCAAGTCGTTAGTTGACTTTACTTTATTATTTATTGCCATTTCTTATTAAAATTTAAGTCCACCTTTACGGGCAGCATCTGCCAATTCTTTTACTCTACCATGATACAGATAGCCGTTACGGTCAAAGACTACGGTTTCAATGCCTGCCTCTTTCGATTTTTGGGCAATCAGTTCCCCCACTTTGGAGGCGATTTCTTTTTTCGGCGCTTTTTCCGTAATTGCAACAGAAGAGGCGGCGGCCAATGTATTGCCCGTCAAATCGTCAATCACTTGAGCGTAGATTTGTTTGTTACTCCTGAAGACACTCAACCGGGGACGTGCGGCGGTTCCTGAAATATGTTTGCGTACCCGCTGTTTTATTTTGATTCTTCTTAATTCCTTTGTTGTCATAATAATAATTGCTAACTTTAGTGAATTATTTACTTGCCGATTTACCGGATTTTCTGCGAACGACTTCGCCCACGAAGCGAATCCCTTTTCCTTTATAAGGTTCTACTTTGCGGAACGAGCGTATTTTTGCGCAAACTTGCCCGATCAATTGTTTATCAACCGATTCGAGGATGAGTAGCGGGTTTTTGTTACGTTCGCTTTTTGTTTCGACTTTGATTTCCGGCGGCAACTGCAAATAGATATTGTGCGTGTAACCTAACGAAAAGTCCAAAATATTACCGGTATTGGATACGCGGTAACCGACTCCGACTAATTCGAGTTCTTTTTTATAACCTTCCGAAACGCCAATAACCATATTGTTGATTAAAGAGCGGTACAAACCGTGTAAAGCACGATTTTGACGTTCGTCGTCGGGACGGGAAAGCGTCAGCGTGTTCCCTTCTACTTCCACCTTGATCACCGGATTCACTTCTTGCGACAATTCGCCTTTCGGCCCTTTTACCGTAATAAGGTTGTCTTTTTGAGTTACGGTTACTTTTGCCGGTATTGTTATGGGTAATTTACCTATTCTTGACATACTTTTTCCTCCTTTCAATTAATAAACATAACATAATACTTCGCCTCCGATTTTCAAATCGCGGGCTTCCTTGTCTGTCATCACTCCCTTGGAAGTACTCAGTACGGCAATACCCAAACCATTCAATACCCTGGGTATGTCTTTATAGCCGGTGTATCGACGCAAACCCGGAGTCGAAACTCTTTTCAGGATTTTAATTGCGTTCACTTTATTAACAGGGTCATATTTCAAGGCAATTTTAATCGTACCTTGAGGCCCTTCTTCTACAAACTTGTAATTCAAGATGTAGCCTTTTTCGAAAAGGATCTTTGTGATCTCTTTCTTCAAATTGGATGCCGGAACGTCCACCACTCTGTGTTTTGCTTTGATAGCGTTCCGCAACCTTGTCAGATAATCTGCAATTGGATCTGTCATAAATAATTAAAAATTAAATTGATCCGGATTTTCCGGACAATATTTAAACTCTCTTTTACCAACTCGCCTTTTTCAATCCCGGAATTAATCCTTGCGAAGCCATTTCGCGCAATTGGATACGGGAAATGCCGAACTGGCGAACGTATCCTTTCGGACGTCCCGTAATTTTGCAACGGTTGTGCAAACGTACAGGCGATGCATTTTTAGGTAAAGCCTGCAAAGCGTCGTAATTGCCTTCTTTTTTTAGTTGCGCTCTTTTTTCAGCGTATTTGGCAACTAATTTTGCACGTTTTACCTCGCGGGCTTTCATTGATTCTTTAGCCATACTTTTAGTTCTTTTTAATATTTTTAAAAGGTAACCCAAATTCTCTCAAAAGTGCGTACCCTTCTTCGTCTGTTTTCGCAGAGGTTACAAAGGTAATATTCATTCCCAATATTTTAGTAATATTATCAATATTTATTTCGGGAAAAATAATTTGTTCCTGAATTCCGAGGGTATAATTGCCTCTTCCATCTAATTTGCTTTCGATACCTTTGAAGTCGCGGATACGCGGCAAAGCGACGCGAACCAAGCGTTCCAAAAATTCGTACATTTGTTCACGACGCAAAGTAACCATCGCTCCGATAGGCATTTTCTTACGCAACTTAAAGTTCGAAATGTCTTTTTTAGAGATTGTTGCGACGGCTTTTTGACCGGTAATCGTAGTCAATTCCTGAATGGCTACATCGATCAATTTTTTGTCGGCAACAGCTACACCCAAGCCTTGATTGATTACAATTTTCTCTAGTACAGGAACTTGCATCACGGAAGTATAATTAAATTCCTTAATTAATGCAGGGATTATCCTTTCCTGATATTCTTTTTTCAGATTCGCTGTATTACTCATTATTTGATTTCCTCCCCTGATTTTTTAGAATAACGTACCAATACTCCTTTTTCGTTCCTTTTGCGACCGATTCGGGTCGGCTTCCCGGATTTGGGGTCCAACACGTTCAGGTTTGAAATATGAACGGGAGCTTCTTTTTTCAGAAATCCTCCTTGAGGATTCTTCGCATTGGGTTTAGCGGCTTTTGTCACCATGTTAACACCTTCGACAAGGGCGCGTTGTTTTTCGATATATACTTTTAGCACACGTCCGGTCTTACCTTTGTCTTCACCGGTATTGACATAAACCGTATCGCCTTTTTTAATATGTAATTTGCTCATTTTTCTATGAATTACGATTATAACACTTCCGGCGCTAAAGATACGATTTTCATATTCACTGCACGAAGTTCGCGAGCTACCGGTCCGAAGATACGGCTGCCGCGGATTTCACCGGCATTGTTCAACAACACGCAGGCGTTGTCGTCAAAGCGGATATATGAACCGTCGGTACGACGGATTTCTTTTTTTGTGCGTACGATAATCGCCTTGGATACGGCGCCTTTTTTAATATCACTCGAAGGGATAACGTTTTTAACAGCTACGACAATTATATCCCCAACAGAAGCGTAACGTCTTCTTGTTCCACCTAAAACCCGAATGCAAAGCGCTTCTTTTGCTCCGGAATTGTCGGTTACTGTAAGTCTTGATTCTTGTTGTATCATAATTACTTCGCTTTTTCAATGATTTCTACTAAACGCCATCTCTTGGTTTTGCTCAACGGACGGGTTTCCATGATTTTTACGGTATCTCCGATAGTACATTCATTTTTCTCGTCGTGAGCATGGTATTTTTTCGTTTTATTCACGAATTTCCCATAAATAGGGTGTTTTTCTTTCCATTTCACAGCAACAGTGATGGATTTATCCATTTTATTACTGGAAACGACACCAATTCTTTCTTTTCTTAAATTTCTTGTCTCCATTCAGTTGCCCGATTATTTGTTTGTAAGTTCTCTTTGGCGCAGTTCTGTTTTCATGCGCGCAATTTCTCTTCGTGATCGTGTAATCACCGACGGATTGTCTAAGGGAGAAATGCTGTGGTTGATTTTCTTTTGATTGTAAGCTTTCACTTCCACTTCCAGTCTCTCTTTTAATTCCGGAGTTGACAGGTCTCTAATTTCTGCTATTTTCATAACGATTACACATTTTGATTGTTAAAATCATAATCATGTCTTACGACAAACTTCGTTGTAACGGGAAGTTTTTGAGCGGCTAATCTCAACGCTTCTTTTGCCACGTCAAACGATACGCCTTCGATTTCGAAAAGGATTCTTCCCGGAGTAACGGGGGCTACAAATCCCTCCGGCGCTCCTTTTCCTTTACCCATACGTACTTCTGCCGGTTTTTTGGTAATTGGTTTGTCGGGGAAAATTCGTACCCAGACTTGACCTTGACGTTGCATGTAACGGGTTACGGCGATACGGGCTGCTTCGATTTGCCGTCCGGTAATCCATTTGGACTGTAACGTTTTTATACCAAAAGAACCGAAAGACAATTGGTTGCCTCTTTGAGCATTGCCTTTCATTTTGCCCTTTTGCGACCTTCTGAATCTTGTTTTTTTCGGTTGTAACATTTTTTTTCTTAAATTATGAATTACTTTCTATCTTTGGACGGACGACGACCTCTTTTGTCGCCTCTATCGCCTCGTTCTCCTCTATCACCCCGTTCGTTGCGAGGGCCTCTGTCGCCTCGATCGTTGCGAGGGCCTCTGTTCTCGTATCGTTCGCCGCGACCGCCGATATCTTTCGAGCCGGTAAATTGCGGGGCAAGGTCTTTTTTGCCGTATATTTCACCGCGGCAAATCCAGACTTTGACGCCCAACAAACCGACTTTCGTTAAGGCTTCGCCTAAAGCGTAGTCGATATCCGCTCTTAACGTATGCAGCGGAGTTCTTCCTTCTTTATACATTTCGGAGCGAGCCATTTCAGCGCCGTTTAAGCGACCGGAGATTTGTATTTTGATGCCTTCGGCGCCCACGCGCATCGTTGATGCAATAGCTGTTTTGATTGCGCGACGGTAAGCCATCTTCCCTTCCAACTGGCGGGCAATATTGTTGGCAACAATTACAGCGTCCAATTCCGGTTTTTTCACTTCAAAAATATTGATTTGAATTTCCTTATCGGTAATTTTCTTCAATTCTTCTTTCAGTTTATCTACTTCCTGTCCTCCTTTGCCGATGATGAATCCCGGACGGGCGGTACATACGGTGATCGTGACTAATTTTAATGTACGTTCAATAACAATGCGGGATACGCTTGCTTTGGCGAGACGGGCATTCAAATATTTACGGATTTTGCTGTCTTCGTACAAAGTATCGCCATAATTATTGCCTCCGTACCAGTTTGAATCCCATCCTCGGATGATTCCCAAACGATTACTTATCGGATTTACTTTTTGTCCCATTGAGCAGTTAATTTTGTTTTTCTGTTTTTGTATCTACAAACAATGTTACGTGATTTGAACGTTTGCGAACGCGATGGCCTCGTCCTTGCGGAGCGGGACGCATTCTTTTCAACATTCCTGCCGAATCCACGCTTATTGATGTTATGTATAATTCACCGTTTTCCGCTTTTCGTTCGTTCTTTTCTTCCCAGTTGGCGATAGCCGAACGGAGCAGTTTTTCCACTCTTGCGGAAGCTTCTTTATTTGAAAATTTCAAAACGCCAAGCGCTCTGAATGCTTCCATACCACGGATCATGTCTGCTACAAGACGCATTTTGCGGGGAGAAGTCGGCACATTCCGCAACCGGGCGAAATATTGGCTCTTTCTGGCTTCTTTTTTTACTTCTGCTGATTCTCTTTTTCTAGCACCCATATCTTTTATTTTTATTTCTTTTTGTTACCTGCGTGACCACGGAACTGACGGGTAGGTGAAAATTCGCCTAATTTATGTCCGACCATGTTTTCCGTAATATAAACAGGAATAAATTTATTACCATTGTGAACTGCAACCGTATGCCCGACAAAATCGGGTGAAATCATTGAAGCTCTTGCCCATGTTTTTACAACAGATTTTTTACCTGTTTCATTCATCGTCAGAATTTTCTTTTCTAACTTGATGTTGATGTAAGGGCCTTTTTTTAATGAACGACTCATATATTTACTCTTATTTTAATCAGGTTATTTTTTTCTTCTTTCGATAATGTACTTGGAAGAATGCTTTTTAGGCGCTCTTGTTTTCAATCCCTTAGAATATAATCCCTTGCGAGATCTCGGATGTCCTCCTGAAGCACGGCCTTCGCCACCGCCCATGGGGTGATCGACCGGGTTCATCACGACGCCGCGTACATGCGGACGGCGGCCTAACCAGCGTGTCCGTCCCGCTTTTCCTGATTTTTCCAGAGCATGGTCGGAGTTGCCCACGCTGCCAATGGTAGCTTTACAAGCAGAAAGTATTTTGCGTGTTTCGCCCGACGGCATTTTGATGATTGCATAATTGCCTTCTCGCGAAACGACTTGAGCGAACGCTCCTGCCGAACGAACCATTTTAGCCCCTTGTCCGGGACGCAATTCAATGTTGTGAATTACCGTACCCAAAGGGATGTTTGCCAAAGGAAGCGCGTTGCCTATTTCGGGCGCAGCTTCATTTCCTGAAATCACTGTCTGGTTGACTTCCAAGCCGTTGGGAGCGATGATATAGGTTTTTGCTCCGTCGGCATAAAACAACAGGGCGATACGCGCCGAACGGTTCGGATCGTATTCGATTGTCTTCACTGTTGCAGGAATACCATCTTTGTTTCTCTTGAAATCGATTAACCGGAATTTCCGTTTGTGGCCGCCGCCAATTTGACGCATCGTCCGATGCCCCTCGGCATTTCGTCCACCCGATTTGGTTTTACCGAAAACAAGCGATTTTTCCGGTACACTCGCAGTGATTTCACTAAATGTACCGATAATCTTGTGTCTTTGCCCCGGTGTTGTGGGCTTTAATTTTCTGATTCCCATTTGTTTCTTATTTAGTAAACGAGTTTTTAGTAAACGAGTAAACGAGTTTGCTAAACCCGTCAACTTGTTAACTTTGTTAACTCGTTAACTCGTTAACTTATATATTACTAAAAAAATCAATTTGTTCGCCTTCTTTCAATGTAACGATTGCTTTTTTGAAAGCGGCTTCTTTTCCGTTTATCACTCCTGATTTGGTGTAGCGTGATTTTCTTTTACCGTCGTAGTTCATCGTGTTGACTTTTACGACCGTAACGTCATAAAGTTCTTCGATAGCGGCTTTAATCTCCAACTTGTTTGCATTGGGAGATACGCGGAATCCCACCCGATTAGGAAATTTTTCGGTAATCTTGGTTTGTTTTTCCGTTACAATAGGTTTGATGATAATTCCCATAATTTGTTCCTCCTTTTATTAAAAGTTATTTAAAGCGCTTACCGTACTTTCCAAGACGACCAAATGGGCGGCGTCCAATACTTTATAGGTATTGAGTTCGGCAACGGTGGTTATTTTTGCTTTTTGCAGATTGCGCGCCGACAGGAAAATATTGTCGTTATTTTCCGGAAGTATGACCAATAATTTTTTGCCGTCCACTTTCAGGTTTTTCACGACGGTTAAAAACTCTTTGGTTTTCGGAGCTTCGAAAGTGAAATCTTCGACAACGGTAATTGCGTCTTCCCTCACTTTGTAAGACAATGCGGACTTGCGCGCCAAGGCTTTTTCTTTCTTGTTGAGTTTGAAAGAATAATCTCTTGGTTTGGGGCCGAATACCCGGCCTCCGCCTACCATTACGGGTGAATTAATATCGCCCCTGCGAGCGCCACCGCCACCTTTTTGCCGGCCTAATTTGCGGGTACTTCCCGAAACTTCGCTTCTTTCTTTGGATTTGGCCGTTCCCTGACGTTTGTTTGCAAGATGTTGTTTTACATCTAAATAAATGACGTGGTCGTTCGGTTCAATGCCAAATACGCCGTCTTTGAGAGTTACCTTTTTTCCGGTATCTTCTCCTTTAATGTTATATACGCTTATTTCCATTATTTTTGAACGATTACGATTGAACCTTTTGCGCCCGGAACCGATCCTTTAACGAGGAGTAAGTTGTTTTCGGGCAATAATTTAATCACTTCCAAGTTTTGAGTAGTTACTTGTTTGTTTCCCATTTGTCCTGCCATGCGTGTACCTTTAAACACTTTGGCCGGATACGAACAGGCGCCGATAGAACCCGGGTGACGTTGGCGGTCGCTCTGTCCTAACGTGGCTTCTCCTACTCCTTTAAATCCATGACGTCGTACAACGCCTTGGAATCCTTTTCCCTTCGACGTCCCTGTGACGTCGACAAACAATTCGCCGTTGAAATAGTCAACAGTGATTACATCTCCGGGCTTATAGTCCCCTTGTCCTTTGAACTCGGCCAAGTGTCGCTTGGGAGTTACTCCGGCTTTTTTGAAGTGTCCTAATTCAGGTTTGGTGGAGTGTTTCTCCTTTTTGTCCTGAAATCCTAATTGAACGGCTTCGTAACCGTCTACTTCAACGGTTTTTACCTGAGTAACTACGCAAGGACCCACTTCGATAACAGTGCATGGAAGATTTTTTCCATCAGCGCTGAAAACGGATGTCATTCCGATTTTTTTTCCAATTAATCCTGGCATTTCAATTACTTTTCATTATTAATAAGTTAAACCCTATTTTGTACAAAAATGTGCAAAATGGGTCGCAAAGATATGAATATTTCTTTATAAAACAAAGCGTTTATTTAAAAATCTTTCTTTTTTTTTTCAACAAGGGAGAAA
>JAISNS010000155.1 GCA_031276105.1 Dysgonamonadaceae bacterium | reverse complement strand
TTTTTTTTATTTTGCAAAAAAAAGGAAAAAATTTATCTATTCTAACTTCTTATGTCTTATATTCCCATATCCTAAGACGGACAAGCCGGAGGTGCAAGGTGCACGACAGGAAACTGGATGTATTTCAAATAGTCGCGCTCATGGATAAATTCCTTCGTTGCCTGAAAGGCAGGACTTCACTCTCTTTGCCAAATCCTGCCTTTCAGGCAGAGAGAGTTGGTAGATGTTTCCCTGCTCCGCAGGTCGCTGACCTGCGGTTATGAAAATTACGTCCTTTCAGGACTTGCTGAAATGTAGAATAGAATCCGGCAGAAATGGGGTATCGCGACAATTTGAAATGACCCCAGGATACTCAACTCCGAAACGGTATTCTGCCTTTTTTTACAAGGATTTGAGGAGTTAGATACTAAGACGGACAAGCCGGAATTACGCCGTTAGATACTAAGGGCGTAATTCTTTTCCTCATTTTGTCGGTGGTAAGTTGTGTTGATATTCCTTTTCTTATGTATGCCAGCTTTGCACAAAACCATACCGTGTGAAGTATAAATGTATCCAATATAACAAAAAAAAATGTAAAAACGCCGGGCAACGTGTTGTAAAATTTGAAGAATAAATTATCTTTGCAGCGGTGAAAAACAGGTATATCCTGTTTCAAGTATTTATTTTATAAAAAAATTATCAAAATGAAAGATTTAGTAGAAAAAATCAAAGAAAAATTTGACAATTTTGCCACAGATGCAAATTTACAAGTTGAAAAATCTAACAAAGCAGCCGGTACTCGCGCTCGCAAAGCATCGTTGGAATTGGAAAAATTGTTGAAAGAATTCAGAAAAGTTTCGCTGGAATACGCAAAAAAGTAAGCGGACTCAAGAATTCAAATTAAGGAAACTTCTATATGTTTGTTCAGGAAGTTTCCTTTATTATTTTAAATCACTTATGTTACGCAACATCCGGCTTAGCCTATCAAAAGCATGTCATCCCGCGCTTGACGCGGGATCCCCTATAAAGTGCGCATTGATTTTCAGGGGATTGCGGGTCAAGCCCGCAATGACAAGTACTCTCGAAAGGACTTTTGAAACAGCCCCCATAAGGATATTTATGAACTTGCGTAACATGAGTAAAGCAATCGAAATGTTTTTCCAACCAATCGTTACCGACGTCCGGGCCGGAATGATAATGCAACGATTCGTTGACGCAAGCAATATTTTTCACATTGGAAATTATGGTTCCTATGTCGTGCGAAACCAATACAATAGCCGTTTGTTTATTGATTTCCCGTAGTCGTTCGTAAAAATGCGCTTCGAAGCGTTTGTCCACGTATGAATTAGGTTCATCCAGAATCAACAGTTGCGGTTCGCTGATGATTGCCCTGCTCAGTAAAACCCGTTGCAACTGCCCGCCGGAAAGTTCCCCGACCGGTTTATTCCGGAGTTCTTCCAATCCCATCGTAATCAGCATCTCATCAACTTTTTCCTGTTTTTGTTTTTTCGTTAGTTTTTTTTCGGAAATCAACCCCGAATCAATGACTTCGCAAACCCGGATAGGAAATTTTTGATCAATCCAATTGATTTGAGGCATATAGCCGATGTTGTTTTCCAAATTTTTGCCGGCATAGCGAATATTTCCCGAAACGGGTCTCAGCAAACGCAATATCACTTTCAGTAAAGTAGTTTTTCCGCCGCCGTTCGGGCCGATAACTCCCAGAAAATCCTGTTCATAGATATGCAAATTAATATCTTTCAAAACATTATGCCCGTTGTAACCGGCAAAGACCCGATGCAGTTCAACCAATATTTCACTCATCGGACAAGGATTTGGCAATGCGAATAATTTCTTCACTCCAATTGTAGGATAACGGGTTGATTGTGATTAAACGGCAACCGGTTTCGCGTGCCATAAGCGCTACGTTTTTTTGGTCAAATTCCTGCTGAATGAAAATAGTCGTTATGTTTTTTTCTTTCGCCAGATCGACTAATTTTTTCAATTGTCCGGGCGCCGGTTCTTTCCCGTCGAGCTCCATCGCATATTGCGTTAAACCGTAGTCGCGAGCAAAATACGTCAATGCCGGATGATAAATAATGAACGCTTTTTGAACGGAATTATCCAAATACGATTGGATTGTTTTTGCGGTTTCGTCGATTTCCTTCAGCAAACCCTCCAGATTGTTGCGGTAAACCGGTTCATTATCCGGATCAATTGCCGATAATGCTTCATACATGTTTCGGGCAATAATTGCCGCTCCTTTCGGGGAAGTCCAGATGTGCGGGTCGGGATGCCGATGCTTGTACGAATCGTCATTTTCGGCGACAATCCAATCAATTCCCCGGCTGTTATCGAAAAAAGGAAGTCCGGGATTATTTTTTTTCAAATTATCCAGCCATGCGTTTTCAAATCCGATAGGGCCAATGCCAAAATAGGCCTTACTGTGAGCCAGTTGAGCAATTTGAGCCGGCGCCGGATCATACGTTTCGGGATTTATACCCGGAGCAACCATGCTTGTAACCGAAAAAAGAGTATCTACCAGCCGTTCGGCAAAATAACGTTGCGGTTCGATGGTAACCGTCAGGATATTTTTCCGCTGAATTTGCTTGGAACATGCGCCGGCACATAACGTAAACAGCAGAACGAGTGGATAATAAAATTTATTCATGTTTCTAAATAAAATGCAAATGTACGTAAAATCCGCAACATTACTACGGGTTAGAGCCGCCCGCACATTTCTTTGAAATCGCAATATTCGCAGACGCCGGCAATTTCGGTCTGCTGAAACGGGATAGCCGGATCGAACAGCGCTTCGATTGTTTGTTTAAGCAGGGGTTCAAATTCGGGGTTCAATTCTCTGAAATCGCCGATTGGCTCTTTATTATAGAGGATGACCGGCGAATAATCTTCTTTTCCGGCTTCCTGCATATATATCAGGGCGGGAACAATGGGCAAAGGGAACTCCTCATTTTGAAGCAAGGCTGAAGCATATACAAATGTCTGAAAAATATGCGAAGCGCGGTTATCTTTAGCTATGAAAAGGTCTTCCAGCGTTTTATACGTCTTTCCTTTCCCGCCGGTTTTGTAGTCGATAATGTAGAACGATCCGTCTTTTTCTTCCAGACGGTCGATGATGCCGCCGATTTTCAGTTCGATTCCGTTTTTCAGCGTGAAGGGCGAAGTGACGGGATATTCCAAGCCGTGTAAAGTGAAGGGCGCTCGCCGGGAATCAAATTCGATTAACCGTTTGACGATATGGCAAATAATCCTGAAAGTAATCAATTGTTTCCCATTGAAATCTTGAGGATTTACCGGTTTTCCCTTGAAATATTCCCGTTCGAAAGCCCGGCCGACTAATTTTTCTATCCGGTAAAACGCTGTCAGGTAAGGATCGAAATGTTCTTTCCGGACAACGAAAGGCGTAAATTTTTTTATTTCCTCCGGGATATGTCCTATTTCGCGGTAAAGATATTCGGCGGCGCGGTGAAAGATTGAGCCGAAAATCGAATTATCTAATTCGTCCGACATTTCTTCCTTGCTTCTCAATCCTTCGATGTATTGTTGGTAAAACTTGAACGAGCAACTGATTAAGGTGTTCAACGCGGTTGGCGACAAGCGGGCGGCTTCCGGATTGATTGTCCCGTCGTATTGCGTGCGAATCCGTTGCAGCAGGTTCCCGTCTTTTTCGATGCGGATGGGTTGCGGCGTCCATGGATTGACGGACGATTGCAATGTACGGCGAACAATCTTCTCTTTCCATGGCGATTCGATGAGTAATTGCAGGAGAAAACGGCTGATTTCCGATTTGCCGGTTTGCGTTTTATCTGTGTTATAGACAAAAGTGAGGTTTTCGGCGCGTTGTATCAGGCGATAAAAATAATAAGCGTACACCGAATCCTGCCGGTCGATGGTATCCAGTCCGAAGTATTGCCGGAGAAATTGGGGAATAAACGTATTTTCGCTGTTGCTTCCCGGCATGAATCCTTCGTTTACGCTTAGCATCAGGATGTTTTTGAAATCGAGCGACCGTGTTTCCAGTACGCCCATAATCTGCAATCCTTTCACCGGTTCGCCGTGAAACGGGATTTTCACGGTAGATAATAATTTTCGCAGGAGGCGCAGGAAAGTCGGTTTTTCCAACGTCCATTTGCCGGTTGCCAGCAATCCGCTTAAACGGTTGATAACCTGATAAGCCCGAAAAACAGATTCGACATACAAATCGTTATAAGCGCCGGCGCCGGTATTTCCTTTTCCCAGACAAACGCCTAATTTTTGGGTAATCGCCAGCAAATAAGCGGCTAAGGCCGGCGTATCTTCCGCGAAAGAGAAAAGCAATTCGTTTTTCAGGACATCTAACGCAGGAGAAAAAAGGTTGTTGTTCACGATTTCCCGTTCCACGGCGCCGGCTTCGGGAAACAAAACGGTCGTATAGGGATGCCTCAATACCGGCAAAACGAATTTGTAACGAAACGATTGTCCGGACGTTTGGCGTCCCAGCGTCTGCATTTCCGTCAGCGCCTGCAAAAAACTGCTTACCGGAGTGAGCGTAATCGGAAATCCCATCGTGATATTCACATTTTCCACCTTTTCGGAGGGAATTGCGTGCATCACAGCCGGCAAAATGGCCTCGTTGCATAAAACAATCGCCGAATCGGGACGGGCAGGCGACGGCGGCTCGTTCAACGAATCAATCCACAGCGGAACGACTGCCGCCTGTCCGTTTTCGGAAGGAGAAGCAAGGAAGGTAATCGTTTTGTTTTTCGTTGAAAACACCTCAAAATCAGGATCGTTCAGCGCCGAACCGAATTGGCGGATATTGTTTTTGATAAACCTTCCGGCTTCCGTTTCCAGATAATACGAATCGTAGTCCCAATAAAATAACGCTTTATCTTTCAGTTGTTTGAACAGTCTTTCTTCGCAGCGGTTCAAAACGTTGAATCCGGCAAATACATATTGTTTTCCGGTAAAACGATTTTCTTCGTTCTCAATCACCGAACGCATCAACATTCCGGGATAAGCAATGCCTTGCGTTTCCAGTTTTTTCTTGAACGTGAAATACACTTCGCCCAAGATGCCCCAGATGTTATGGAAAGCGGTTTTCAGCACGCTTTCGCCCTGAAAAACGTGTTTGAAATATTGCATCAGCGCTTTGATTTGGTCGTCGGTCAAGTGAGCAAAATCGTCTTTCAGGCGATCCAAATCCTGAAGATTGCCGAACAACGAATGTACATTCGCCAGATTCTTGTCCACATCATCGAAATCGTTCAGGAGTATTTCTCCGAAAAAGAAAAACTCGTCCAACGTTTCGGCAGAAGGCTGCGCAGCATGAGCATTAAAAACCTCAATGTAGGTATGATATAATTCTCCGGTCAACAAGATATTATCGCCTTTCCTCAGCGTGGCGGCGCTTTCGAAAAGCGATTCGATCGATTGATAGCGGGGCGCCCACAGCGGTCGATTTGCCTGCCTGTAAAGGGATTGATTGAAAAACAAACCGGCGCGGATATTGGGAAAAACAACCACAACATTGGCTAAATCAGTACCCAAGCGGGCAATTACATCGCCGGCGACCAGGTCGAGAAAAGATTCGGAAAGTTTTTCGTTGAACATAAATCCTTGTTTTGCTTTTTACATGCTTAATTAAAACGGGGCAAATTTACGCCATTTTTTTGTAACTTCGGGC
>JAISNS010000038.1 GCA_031276105.1 Dysgonamonadaceae bacterium | reverse complement strand
GGCGTTGTGAGCGCCGCATTGCGTTTCGGCGATATTAACCTGATTAACGAAAGCTGGTTAGTCAATCCGTTGTCGGAAATAGTAGCGTTGCTTGTTTATATTATATTAGTGGCTTATTTGCTGTGGGACAGTATGCGGGCTAAAAAATAAACGGTCATGAAAAAATTACCGATAGGGATTCAATCTTTTTCAGCCCTGCGGAAAAACGATTATTTGTATGTCGATAAAACCGGAATGATTTACCGGATGATTATGAGCGGAAGAATTTATTTTCTTTCCCGTCCGCGCCGTTTTGGAAAATCATTACTTATCAGTACGCTGGAAGAAGTTTTTAAGGGGAAAAAAGAATTGTTTGAAGGGCTTTATATTTATGACAAATGGGATTGGACACAGCGCTATCCGGTAATAGCAATCGACTGGACGCGGATAAAACATTCTTCCGCAGAGGAAATGGAAAAGGATATGTCTATCTTTCTTAAATCCCGGGCGAATGTTTACGGGATACAATTATTGACGGAATATGCGTCCAGCATGTTTATGGAACTGATTGAAAACGTGTATCAAAAAACAGGACAACCGGCAGTCGTTTTGATTGACGAGTATGATGTTCCGATACTGGATGCAATCAATAAAAGTAAAGAAACGCTGGATGCAATCCGTGATTTTCTCCGTGATTTTTATCGTGTCCTGAAAGCTTCCGATAAATACTTGAAATTTATCTTCCTGACCGGCGTATCGAAATTTGCCAAGGTTTCGATATTTTCCGTATTAAACAGTCCGAACGACATTACTTTGGACGAAAAATACGCCACGATATGCGGATATACGCAACCGGAACTGGAATCTACATTTGCCGGGCACATCCAAGCGGCGGCTGATTATCAAAACATGACGCGAAACGAATTGCTTGCGGCTATAAAGAATTGGTACGACGGTTATTCGTGGGACGGAAAGTCGTGGGTTTACAATCCACATTCAACCCTCTATTTTTTCGATAAACAGTTGTTCGACAACTATTGGTTCAGCAGTGGTACTCCTACGTTTTTGATAGAATTAATCAAAAAGCGCAACGATTTGACGCCGCTCCTGTCTCCGGCAACAATGGTTTCGTCGGCTTATAACAGCTGGGATCCCGACATGATCCGGGAAACGCCTTTGTTGTTCCAAACCGGTTATCTGACGGTGAAAGAAATGACTTTCGACAGCGATAAAGTACCGTTATACAGGCTTGATTTCCCCAACAAGGAAGTCGCTGTTTCCATGAAGGAGCAACTGCTGATTGCCTACACCGCTTATTCTTTCGATGATGTACCGGTTTTGCGGAGTACGATGCAACAGCAAATCCTGTTAAACGATACGGCAGGTTTGGAAAACAGTATCCGGAAAATGCTGGCGGATGTGCCTTATCAATTGGACGGGAAAAGTGAAGCGTATTATCATTCCATTTTTTTACTATGGATGAGCCTTCTGGGATTCAATATTCAAGGCGAAATATCTACCAACCGCGGACGCATTGATGCAGTGTGGGAACAGGCAGGGGAAGTAGTGGTTGCCGAATTGAAATACAACGCTAAAAAGAAACCGGAAACCTTGCTCAATGAAACATTCGCACAGATACGCAACCGGCGCTACTATGAAAAATACCTCAATCGTAAAGTCAAATTGTTAGGAATCGCCTTTACCGGCAAAGAAGTTGCCTGTAAGATAGAAAAACTTTAACTTGCCCCCAGATAAATCCGGGGGTGGCCATAAATTTTGTAATATAAAATATACTGTGTAATTTTGTCTCCACAAACTGTGGGATGAAAATTACACTATGTAATTCTTTCCACACAAACTGTGGAATAAAAATTACATAGTGTAAATCTCTCACCACAAACTGTGGGATAAAAAATACATAGTGCAATTCTATCTCCACAAACTGTGGGATGAAAATTACACAGTGTAATTCTATCCCCACAAATTGTGGGATAAAAATTACACAATATAAATCCGGATTTTCCGGAGTTTTTATGATTCAATATAATAAAGACAAAGATGAATAAAATTTCGAGTATTTGGTTCAGGTATTTGCGCGGAGAAGCGCACTATCAGTTTTTACTACTGTTTAATGAAACGGTAAACGAACATCCTGCCGTGCGAAGCATTGCCGGCCCACTTTATGATGATTTTACGGTTTGGCTGAATCGCGAAAGCAAAGTGGTTGATATGCAAAAAACGAGCCTCTATACGGAGCGGATCGTAGAGGTCAATCTCCGCGCAGACCGGTTGATAACCGGTATCAGCAAGGTCGTAAGCGCCGGAATGTACCATTTTAATCCGGCAATGGTGGCGGCCGCCAAAGAGCTTCGCATCCGCCTAAAAGCTTTCGGAAGAATACAGTGGAAAGCCTACAAAGAAAAAAGCGCAGCCATCGGAATATTAATAGCCGACTTCCGTTTGCCCGACTATGCGCCCCCTGTCGATCTGCTGGGACTAACCCCTTGGATCGACGAGTTGGAAAACACCCACAATCACTTCGATCACCTCCTCAAACAGCGCAATATCGAATGGACGCAAAAGCCGCAAGACCGCCTGATAGACATCCGCCGGCAAATCGACTCCATCTACCGCCGAATCGTCGAACGAATCAACTCGGCTGAAACATTCGATACCGAGGGCGTCTATCTCCCCTTTATCCGCCAACTGAACACGCTGATCGCCTCTTTTAACAAACATTACCGCCCTCCCAAAACATCCGACAGGCCACCGTCGATAGTGACAAGTGACGGGTGACAAGTGACGGGTGATACCCACCAAAAAAAAAGGCTGTTGACGCATCACGCGCTAACAGCCCCAACTCACATTTATTGATTTTTATTCTTGTTCAAATTTCTCGAATTTCACGATAAGTTCTACGCGCCGGTTTTTAGCTTTGTTTTCCTTCGTCGTGTTTTCGACCAGCGGTTGCGTATCGCCATAGCCTTTAGCCATTAAACGGAACGGGGTTATGCCGCCTCTTACCAGGTAATTCTCTACGGCTTTAGCCCTGTCTTCCGACAAAATTAGATTCTTGTCCGGTTTACCTACATTATCGGTATGTCCGTTAATGATCAGCATATAATCCGGATTTTCTTTCATAATCGTAACAATTTGATCCAATACCGGGAAAGAAGTTTTTTTGATGGCGGCTTTTCCGGTTTCGAATTGAATACCTTGTAATGCCTTTTCAAAGACTTTTTTGACGGCTTCTTTCACAACCGGACAGCCGTTGTTTTCGATAATTCCTTTCAATGCCGGACATTGATCCGAATAATCGGGTACCCCGTCTTCGTCGGTATCTTTCGGGCATCCGTTTTCGTCGATGAACCCGTAGGCTTCGACCGGAGTGCCGGGACATTTGTCCAAATAATCGGGAACGCTGTCGCCGTCGGTATCAATCGGGCATCCGTTTTCATCAACCGTTCCGTAGGCTTCGACCGGAGTGCCCGGACATTTATCCAAATAATCCAAAACGCCGTCGCCGTCGGTATCGAACGGACAGCCGTTGCTATCGACCAGTACGCCGTCCGGCGTATTCGGGCAATAATCCAAATAGTCTAATACACCGTCGTTATCGGTATCGAACGGACAGCCTTCTTCGCT
>JAISNS010000337.1 GCA_031276105.1 Dysgonamonadaceae bacterium | reverse complement strand
TGAAATTCGTATTATTCTGTCCGTTTATTTCCGATTCGTCCTCGATTTGAAATTTTCCGTTTCGGATGCGGAAATTATCGGTATAACGGATAAGGCCTGCCGTGTGAGCCTGTATGTCTAAATTTTTCATTTCAACATTCCGGATAATCGACTGTTCCATTCCGGCGCAATGTATGAATATATCGGTGTTTTTCGACTGAATATCCGACAGGTAAATATTTCTGAAATGCGGAATTCCCTGTTCCGGTTCCACTTTTTGAAGCATCACGTTCCAGTGGTCGGGCAAACTTTTTCCTGCATATTCGGCCGGTAATGCAGAATAACTGTAGGAAGGATTCCAGTTCATGTCGCAGTTGAGGATATATTTTACACTATCGGTACGAACGTTATTCAGGTAGATATATTCCACGGTTCCGCCTCGGGTTGCGGCCGATTTGATGCGCAAGGCCGCGCTTGTGCCTATGGCTTGACTTTCGGTGCAATAGATATAGCGGATATCGCCGGAAGTCTCGCTGCCGCAAGTCATTAATCCGGCGCCTTTTCGGGCGGTGCAATTTCGGATAAATACGTATTCGGTAGGCCGTTTGACTCGCAGTCCGTCGGCGTCGCGTCCTGCTTTGAGGCAAATATTATCGTCGTTGCAGTCGATATCGCAGTTTTCGATCAGGATATGGTTCGAAGAATCGACGTCGATTCCGTCGGTGCTTGGTCCGTGTCCGCCGGTATTGTTCCGAATCGTTACCCCGCTTACCGTGCAATACGAAGAATACAACAGTTGAATCGTCCAGAATCCGGCCCGCAAGAAAGTCAGGTTGCCGACGGTCACTTGGCTTGATTCGGATACCAGAAGGGAACGCACTCTTTTACAATCGTAATCGACAATCCAGCGCAAACCGCGTTTATCATAGTCGCGACGCATCTCCCAATAGTTATTCCACAAATACTGACCGTTGCCGTCGATCGTTCCTTCGCCGGTAATCGCTACATTCTGCCGATTAATGACATTGATAATCGCAGAAGGCCAATACATTTCGATGCCGGCTACCCGCGTAGGTATGTCGGGGAAATCTTCTACCCGGTCGACGGCTTTCAAAACGACGTCTTTCCCCAAATGAAACTCGACGTTGTTTTTGAGGTAAAGCGCTCCCGTCAGGTAAATGCCCGGTTCAAACATGATTCGTCCGCCGCCTTTTTCGGCGCAATCATCAATTGCCGCCTGAATGGTTTGCGTATTCAAAGTCGTTCCGTCGCCCGTTGCGCCGAAAGCGTTTGCCGAGAGGCAAAATTTGTTTTCGGGTTGCGTTTGTGCGCCGGTTGTCTTCACCCAATCCGGTAAAGATTTTTCACTCACGTGCATTGTGAACTTTTTTTCCCGACTGCAAGATGTTTCTTCCTGCGCTTCGAGCAAAGCAAAGAAAGGTAACAGCAAGCAGACAAAACCTGTTAATCTTCTGTTTTTCATTTATTTTAATTCATTATATTTGAATTGTTTCGCAATTCAATTTTTTCAACATTAGCGGGAAGTACCGCGTTGACTTCCTTAATTTCAATACCGGTTGCATCGTCCAGCACAAAAGCCGGACGGAAATCTTTTTCCATAAAATCTATATTTATTTGATGAAAACGGATATTGCGGGCATGACGAACAAAAAAAGCGGAAGCCGGAATGGTTCCGAACATCCAGGGTTCGGGATAGACTTTTTCGTTTTCGGGCGGTACGATCGCTGCATTTTCGGCGCTGTAACCGCCTTTATAACAAATCCGGATATTGCTCAGCGTTACCTCTTCGATGCAATGACCGGGTATGCCGCTGATAATGGACGCATAACGCGAGTCGGCATTGAAAACGCCGATATTATTAATCAGTATCCGGCGCATTTTGCCGATCGACGTTCCCTCCGGACTGCGCATTCGGGCGCCTAAACGCAGAAAGAACGGCGCGTTGACAATGTCGCGCATCGTAATGTTGGAAATGGTAATATCTTCCAGACTGCCGCCGTCAACGCTTTCGAGCGCTAATCCGCGGCAGCGTTCGAAAATGCAATTGGAAATCGTGATGTTTTTGAAGCCTCCGCTCGATTCGGTTCCGAACTTAATCCGTCCGCAAGTAAAGCCGTGGTCGGGCGCCTGCGGTTCGTCGCACAGGTACGATCCGTCGGCCACCGTTCCCTTGTCGTAGCCGCTCACAAAGCAGTTTGTAATTGTCACGTTTTCGGTATCCTTGAAATATCCCAAACCGTAACTCGCTTTCAGTACAATCGCGTCGTCCCAAGGCGAATTGACCGTACAGTTGGAGATACGCACATTGCGGCAACAATCAATATCCAATCCGTCGCGGTTGGTATCAATCAACAGATTATCAATGGTCATGTTCTCTACACCGGTGGCCAGCAACGCGAAATGTCCGCAATGCAACATGCGAATATCTCTTAGCATAATATTTTTACATTCTTTCAGGCTAACCGCTTTGTTTGCCACGCCGTTGAGCCGGCTTTCTTCGCGGCTCAGTCCCATTCCGTCGATCGTTCCCTGTCCGCAAATCGTAATATCTTCTTCGCCGATCGCCCACAACAGGCTGTTTTTCCAATGACTGTGTCCAAAATCCTGAAACCGGTCGTATTCGTTCGGCTCGGCTGCGTCGTATCCTTCGGTAGCCGAGGGAAAAGCCGCCGTAATCAGGGCGCCCGCATCCAAAAACAGGCGTATGTGGCTTTTCAAACGAATAGAATACGAAAGATAATTGCCGGAAGGAAAATAAAGCGTTCCGCCTCCGTGCGAAGCCAGCATTTCGATAGCCCGGTTAATAACATCCGAGTCAATGGTTTTTCCATCACCCCGGGCGCCGAAGTCTTTTACATTGATTTCACCGGTTTCTTTTTTCCATGAAAAAGAAGAATTTTTTGTGGAATCACGGGCGATGTTTTCTTTTTTCTGTTGAGAGCAGGTTGAGGGAGAAGAGTTCATTAGCGCTTCCAGCATGAAATAATTGTAGTCGGCCCTGATATTCTGTTTATAGAAACAAAAGTAGTACTTCTCTCCGGCCCGGATGGGTAAACGGGCGGCTAAAGCCGGCGCATCGGTTTTCTTGCCCGAATTGAAGAATTCGAGGGGGGAATTTTGTTTGCGGGCGTCTGCCAAGCGGATGTCTGAACCGGGTGGAACACATCCCTGAAGCGTTCGCAAGGCCATGCTTTCTCCATAATATAAAGTAAAAGCATTCCCTTCGACGCTGAAAACGTTGTCTTTACAAAAAGCGGGGGTTCTTCCTCCGAACGACCAGAAAAGTTCCATGTTTTTCGGGATATTTTCGGGAATGACTTCTATAATAATTCCCTCCGTATCGTTCAACGGCTGTTGGGAAATACGGATACTCCCCTTTTCCGGCAACCGGTTTTTCCGGGTAACGTCGTTCATCCACGCGCTTTGTTCTCCCGCGATGATTCCCAGTTTGAAACTTGCAGTCATTTCCGGCGCTAAATTTATTTCAAATTCACCGGACGAATTTTGGGCAAATAATAAGTTTCCGAGTAAACCGTTTATTCCGCAAAGAAGAAAAAACACACCGATTTTTTTTTGCATACCGGCTTCATTTATGCCAAATAAAATACTTCTTCCAAGGGAATGGACACCGGCGAGTTGTCGGGATTTACTTCCATAATATCGCTCATATAATCCCACCATTTTTGTTGGATTTCTTCGCTGCCGAGTCCCTGCGAAGAAACGTTGCCGCTTACTTTTTGTACGCCGAACAGCGTGTTGGTTTCTTCGTCTAAGAAGATAGAATAATCGCTGATTCCCGATCGTTTGATAAGATTCGCTATTTCCGGCCACACTTCGTTGTGCCGTTTGATGTACTCCTGTTTGAAGCCCGGTTTCAATTTCATTTTAAATGCTACACGATTCATGATAATTTTATTTAGATTTTAGCCTGCAAAAGAAGTAAAAAAATCAACGATATAAAATGGAAAATCATACAAATAACTGGAAAATTGTACTGTTTGCGTATAAAATCTCCTGCATTTGAAC
>JAISNS010000267.1 GCA_031276105.1 Dysgonamonadaceae bacterium | reverse complement strand
CAAAGAGGGCGGGCGGGTTGTGGTGGTGTGTGTGTGTGTGTGCATAATTCCGTTAACTTCCAAACTTTGGAAGTTAAGAATATACAATAAATTGTTATTTACGGAAGTTGCCATATTTTTTGTTGTTATTTTACAAAAACCGCTGCAAATGTAATTCAATAAATCAAATTATGCAAATATTCGGCGAAATCTTTTTTAGGGCGGAAGCGAATAGCCTCCTCCGGCGCCTCAAAAAAGATTTAGCTTAAAAAATCGCAAATACCTTGTATTTCTAAAAATTTTCATGTAAGTTTGTCGTTCATTTTGCAAAAAGATATGTTTTATAATCACAAGTTCTATTAATAGCTTGAAATACAGTATAAAAGAATTTATTTTATCAATGAGAAACATCCTGTTGTTTCGATTGAAATACCTATTCGGAAAAAGGAAAATTTTTAGATACAAATCATTTTACTTTTTTTTGGGCGTGGCGTTAGGCGTATGTATCGTTGTTTCTCTCTATCAAACTTCGGTTTATTTTTCCTCCGACGCATCGTGCATGATGTGCCACGTTCATCCGCACGTAACGGAAAGTTGGAAATTATCCAAACACGTCAACAACGCAAGCGGAACCAAAGTTCACTGCGTCGATTGCCACCTTCCGCCCAAAAACCATACATGGAAACATTATACTGCTAAAGCCCGCTTAGGAATCAAAGACTTGTGGGGATATATCGCCAAAGACAGCGCCGATTTCGATTGGGACAGGAAGTCGGAAATTGATTATGCCGTAACCTATATCCCGAACGAATCCTGCAAAGAATGTCATACCAACCTCTTCCCGGAAGGAATATCCGACGACGCCATTACCGCACACCTCTATTACGAAGAAAAAGAAGAAAAACTTAATCTCCAATGCATCAGTTGCCATTTGGATGCAGGACACTATAATCCGAACTACAAGCACGAAAAAATGACGAGCCTCCCCATACGGCAAGTGACGGATACGTCCCTCTATTTCAAGATCGCTACGCCCGTAACGGCGTTCGAAAATTTCACAGAACAAATCCCCGGATCCATGGTATCGTTCGAAATGATTGCCATTCCCGGCGGCGCCTTCCGGATGGGGAGTCCTGAGAGCGAACCCTTCCGAAAAAATGACGAAAGCCCCGTCCGGACGGTAACGCTATCGCCGTTCTTCATGTCCGAAGTAGAAGTTACGTGGGACATGTATTGGGCGTTCTACGCCAAAACCATGAGCGAAGGACGGACGCCGCCGGCCAATGTATTTGCCAATAACAGCCGCCCGGACGTAGATGCCGTTTCCGGGCCTACTTCGCCTTTCGGATCGCCCGATCAGGGTTGGGGCGGTGGAAATCGTCCGGCAATCACGATGACTCACTACGCAGCACAAACGTTTTGCCAATGGCTGTCTTTAGTAACCGGAAAAAAATACCGCTTGCCCACTGAAGCCGAATGGGAATATGCCGCCCGTGGCGGTACGGAAACGCCGTATTTCTTTGACGGAAATCCGAAAACATTTTCCAATGAAGGTTTTCTGCGTAAATTTTTCAGCGCGAGCACGGAAGGCATTTCCTCTTACGTCGTTTACGTAAATAACAGTAAAAACCGGACGCAAGAACCCGGAGCCGTGAAAGCAAATCCTTTCGGCTTAAAAAATATGCTGGGCAATGTAATGGAATACTGCGCCGACAAATACGACCCGCAGGCTTACGCCAAAACCGGCGAAAACGTAAATAATCCGCTGGTTACGGAAGGCGAAGAATGGGTGGTACGCGGCGGATATTACGCTTCCGACGCTTCCGCAGTACGTTGCGCCGCCCGCGACTGTACGAAACACGACGAATGGTTGAAAACCGACCCGCAACAGCCGAAAAGTATCTGGTGGTATTCGGACGTTCGCGGAATCGGATTCAGGATTGTATGCGAAAAAGAATAATACAGAAACACAATATAGAAACAAAATATATTTATTCATTATTTAAACACCATTTTATTTATGCAAAAAGAAAACAGTATCAGTAGAAGGGATTTTATAAAAAATTCCGCTTTGGCCGGAGCCATAGGAACAATCGGAATAGGCGCTCCAGTCGTATTAAGTTCCTGCAATAAAAATTCCGCCTCCAAGGTAAAACCCTTGAGAGAAGCGGGAACGTATTACATTCCTGATTTAACGGACACAGCCACCGACGGACGGGAGTTGAAAGCCGGCGTTATCGGTTGCGGCGGACGCGGTTCCGGCGCGGCTTTTGATTTTTTGAGTGCAGGCAACGGATTGACAATAACAGCTCTGGCTGATGTTTTCAAAGACCGGACAGATGCTTTGGCCGGCAAGCTGAAAAATGAAAGAGGGATTGATATTCCGGAAGATAAACGCTTTGTAGGATTGGATGCGTACAAACAATTAATTGACAGCGACGTGGATGTGGTGATCGTCACAACGCCGCCTTTTTTCCGTCCGGAACACTTCAAATATGCTACTGAAAAAGGTAAACATTCTTTCCTCGAAAAACCGATTTTCGTAGATGCAGCCGGTTATCGGACGATTATGGCCACAGCAAAACAGGCGGTTGCCAAAAGTCTTTGTGTGGTTACGGGAACTCAACGCCATCATCAACGCAATTACGTCGAATCGTATAAGAAAATCATGGAAGGCGCTATCGGTGAAATTACCGGAGGCGCTGTTTACTGGAATCAAGACCGGCTTTGGTACAGGACACGGGAAAAGGCTTGGTCTGACGCCGAATGGATGATTCGCGACTGGGTGAACTGGAAATGGCTCTCCGGCGACCATATCATTGAACAGCATGTACACAATATTGACGTATTCACATGGTTCAGCGGATTGAAACCGCTAACCGCCGTAGGATTCGGATCGCGTCAGCGACGGGTAACGGGCGACCAATACGACAATTTCAGCGTCGATTTTGTTATGGAAAACGGCATTCACCTGCACAGCATGAGCCGGCAAATCAATGGCTGCGCCAACAACGTCGGCGAATTTATACAGGGTACACGCGGCTCGTGGTCAACGACAAACGGCGAAACGGTCATCAAAGACTTGGCCGGCAATGTCGTGTGGAAATACGACAAGGAAGCGGAACAGGTCGCGTACAAACAAACCAATCCGTATGTGCTGGAACATGTAAACTGGGTTGCCCACATCCGCAGCAACCGGCCGATCGATCAGGCTTCGGAACTGGCGATTTCCAATATGGCCGGCCTTATGGGACGTGAATCGGCCTACACCGGCGCCGAAACAACATGGGAACAAATGACTGCTTCTTCGCTGGACTATACGCCGGCCGATTTAAATTTAGGGGCAATGGATATGAAAACGTTTACCGTTCCCGTTCCGGGAGCTAACGATTAAATTAATTGCTATGACAATCAACAGAAGGAATTTTTTAAGAGCATCCCTTTCCGGAGTTGCGCTGACCACATTGGGCGGCGCTTCCATCGTATCCTGTGCTTCGTCAACGACGAAGGATAAAACGGGAAAAAACGGGAAAGAAGAAAAAGCCGTCGAACTGAAACTGTCGTTTCAGGAAGGAACCGCCCCCGGCGAAAGCCTGAACGAAAAGTTCGACTACATGGAACGCTTGGGCATCGCCGGTTACGAACCGGGAGGAAACGGACTGGCCGGTCGGGTGGCCGAAATCAAACAAGCGCTTCAGGGACGTAACATTCAAATAAGCGCTATCTGTGCAGGATTCAAAGGGTTTATTCTTTCTACCGACGAAGCGGTGCGCAATGAATTTTTCAGTTCAATGAAAGAAATCATTGCGGCAGCCGGAGAGTTAGGATCGGTCGGCGTTGTCATGGTGCCGGCCTTCAATTCGCAAACGCCCGTATTCCCGCATACGCAGGAAACGCGCGATTTCCTTTGCGAGCAGTTGAATACGCTGGGCAATTACGCCGTCGAACATGGAACGACCGTCATCCTTGAACCACTGAACCGGAAAGAAGCCTTTTACTTGCGCATGGTAGCCGACGCCGCGTCTATTTGCCGCGACATCAACAATCCCGGTGTGCGTTGCATGGGCGATTTGTGGCACATGGTTTGGGAAGAAACATCAGACTCCGGCGCCTTGCTTTCGGCGGGAGAATACCTGCAACATGTCCACATTGCCAGCCGGAAACGTCGCAGTATGCCCGGCGAAGACGGAGAAGCCGATAACTATATCGACGCTTTCAAAGCATTGAAACAACTTCGTTACGACAAATACGTATCTTACGAATGTGGATGTCAGGGCGATAAAGCCATTGTCTTGCCCGAATCGGTAAAACTGTTGCGGGAACAGTGGGAACAAGCTTGATAGACAACGAGTTAACAAGTTAACAAGTAAACGAGTAGATTAACCGACTGCTTGTTAATTTGTTAGCTCATTAACTTGTTTACTCGTTTACTTGTTAACTCGTTAACTTTTTTCCAACACACACAGTGCATGGGAGGTACATGCAGAGTGTGAGGTACAAGGTACAGGAGCGGCCAAGCCGCATACCCTGTACCTTAACAGATAAGGAAAAAGTTCGATTTTCCGAGATAATAATCTTGCATAATCAACATTATAATAATCTTTTATCTTCATAATCTTTATTTTTCAATTATTTCGGGCGCAAAGGCAGGCTAAAAAATCAATAATCTTCCCGAAGGCACAATGCGCAAACATATTTTATGTCCTTAAAATCATCTCCATTGTTTTTCCCTTTGCAAGTTCGTCAATTAACTTATCTAACCAACGGATCTTTTGCATGAGTTTGTTTTCAATATCTTCCACACGATAGCCGCATATTCGACCTGTGATTTTCGACACATTCGGATTAATCTGCGGGGCTTGTGCGAAAAATGTTTCAAAATCATTCTCACTGTCGATTTGTTGCTGCAATGATTGCGGATTATATCCTGTCAACCAGCAAACGACCGTGTCCACCTCTGCTTTTGTACGTCCCTTTTTTTCCGCTTTTTGAATGTAAAACGGATAAACACTTGCAAACGACGTCGTGAATATCTTTGGTTTTTCCGTAACGGTTGACGCTTCGACTTTTTTTGTTGTCATATATTTATACTGTTGAAAAAATTATAATAGCGGCGCAAAAGCGCTGTTACTTTGTATTATTGCCT
>JAISNS010000152.1 GCA_031276105.1 Dysgonamonadaceae bacterium | reverse complement strand
ATGCCGGACGATCAAATATTAACATTTGCAATGGAGAATATTTATCTGAGAAGTTTCAAAAAATAGGCCTTTTCGGACAGACACTATATAACTATATCCGGAACCCCTTAACCTGGCGGCTATGGGCTTGACCCGCAATCTCCTGATTAAATGCTCTGCGTTGTTCAGGGGATCCCGCGTCAAGCGCGGGATGACAGGGGCGCGCGGGATGACAACGGCGCTGTTGGGCGGACAAACAAGGGGGCAAGCCCCCTTGTTTGTGGGTACATACCCGATGTTTCCGGGTACATACCCGACAGCTTCGGGGACGTCCCCGAAACTTCCGGCAGACGCAAAAAAAATACCTGCCGAATCTCTCATTTGGAGAGGGGCAGGTATTATTTTTTTCGGAAATACAGTTATATTTCGCGCGTGCGTGCTGTAATGTGTGTGTGTGCATAATTCCGTTAACTTCCAAAGATTGGAAGTTAATAATACATAATAAATTGTTGTTTACGGAAGTTGCCATATTCTTTGTTGTTGTTTTACAAAAACCGCTGCAAATGTAATGCGTTTAATCGAATTGTGCAAATATTTTTTTAATGGATGCAACAGACACAAAAAAACGCTTCGGTTACGCGGTGCAATTCTTCTTCGGTCAACGAAGAGCCGGAAGGCAGGCAAAGACCGTTTTTGAATAAGGAATCAGCAACGCCGTTGCCATAAAACGGACAATCCTTAAACAGCGGTTGCCGGTGCATCGGATTCCAGACAAGCCGCGACTCAATATTCGCCTTTTCCAGCGCCACGCGGATATTTTCAGGAGAGATTTTCATTTTTGCCGGATCAATTAAAAGGACGGTCAGCCAATAATTGGAAAAAAAGTCCGGCGAAGGCTCCGTGTGAAAACCGACGCCTTCGATTCCGGCCAACTGTTCCCGGTAAAACCGGTTAATTTGCCGCCGCTGTTCCACTCGCTGAGGCAATGCCGTCATCTGCGCCCGCCCGATACCGGCTAAAACATTACTCATCCGGTAATTATATCCTACGTGCGAATGTTGGTAAAAAGGAAGGGCGTCGCGCGCCTGTGTCGATAAAAAACGGGCGTTTTGTATCCGGTCTTTCGTTCGGGATA
Source organism: Dysgonamonadaceae bacterium (assembly GCA_031276105.1). GTDB lineage: Bacteria > Bacteroidota > Bacteroidia > Bacteroidales > Azobacteroidaceae > Azobacteroides. The sequence goes on along the minus strand of JAISNS010000152.1, from coordinate 2,504 downwards.
CTAAAGCACCTCCGCCCGAAGTGGTTATAATCTTGTTTCCGTTAAAAGAGAGAACCGCCAATTCGCCGAAAGTTCCGCAACGAATCCCTTTATATTGGGAACCTAACGCTTCGGCGGCGTCTTCCAGTACCGGTATTTCATACCGGTTGGCAACGGCAAGCAAATCGTCTATTTGAGCCGGCATCCCGTATAAATGTACCAAAATGACGACTTTCGGCTTTTTGCCTTTCTTTATCCGGTCTTTGATGGCTCGTTCCAGATGTTCGGGCGACATGTTCCACGTATCTTTTTCGCTGTCGATGAAGACGGGAGTCGCCCGCTGGTAAAGGATCGGATTGGCCGACGCCGCGTAGGTAAAACTTTGACACAGCACTTCGTCGCCTTCCTGTACGTCCAGCAAAACCAAACCCAGATGCACCGCCGACGTGCCCGAATCCAAGGCTAATGTATGGCAGTCATTCCCCAGAAAATCCGCCAAATCTTTTTCAAAAGCATCTAAATTATGTCCGGCAGTAGTTACCCAATTCGTGTCGAACGCTTCTTGTATAAACTCCTGCTCCCTTCCGGTCAGATGGGCGATAGAAAGATGAATCCGGTTTTGCATATCCTTACTCTTTCAGCCATTGGTCGAACCAGCGGAAAAATTCCCGTTGGAACAGGACGCCGTTTTGCGGTTGCAGAATCCAATGGTTTTCGTTGGGAAATATCAACATCCGCGAGGGGATTCCACGCAACTGGGCGGCGTTGAAAGCCATCATGCCCTGCGAAGCCAAAATGCGGTAATCCAACTCGCCGTGACTGACGGCAATCGGGGTATCCCATCGGTCTATAAACTTGTGGGGCGAATGGGCATAACTGTTTTGCGCCGTTTGGTTGGATTTATCCCAAAACGCGCCGCCCAAATCCCAATCGACAAACCACATTTCTTCGGTTTCCAAATATTGCGATTCCAAGTTCATGATGCCGGCGTGCGCCCAAAAAGCTTTGAAGCGTTTGTTGTGGTTGCCGGCCAGCCAGTACACCGAGAATCCGCCGTAACTGGCGCCCGTACAGCCCAAACGGGTTTCATCGACAAACGGTTCTTTGGTCAGTTCGTCGATGGCTGTCAGATAGTCGCGCATGTTTTGTCCGCCGTAATCGCCGCTGATTTGTTCGTTCCATGCTTGTCCGAATCCGGGAACGCCGTGCCGGTTGGGGGCGACAATGATGTAATCGTGCGCCGCCATCAATTGCAGGTTCCACCGCACCGACCAAAACTGACTGACGGTGTTTTGCGGGCCTCCCTGACAGTACAAAATGGCCGGATATTTTTTTGCCGGATCAAAATGGGGCGGATAAACGACCCACGTCAACATCTTTCCGCCGTCGGTTGTTTGAATCCAGCGGGATTCGATTTTTCCCATAACGATTTGCGTCAGAATATCGGTGTTTTCCTGCGAAATATTGGTTTGCGTTCCGGCGCTAAGATCGACGGCATACACTTCGTTTGGCGCCGACATGGAATGGCGAAGCGCAAGCAGCGCACCGTCGCCAATGGCTACGGAGGCATAATCGTGTTGACCTTCGGTCAGTTTAGCGATGGGTTTTTCGTCTCCGTCGAGGGTAATCCGGAAAAGTTGATTGGTTCCGTATTGATTGGCCACGAAATAAATGTTGGAAGAGGCGGCGTCCCAACAAAATTCATCGACATTGAAGTCGAAGGCTTGGGTGAGGTATTGTTTTTTGCCGGAGGCGAGGTTCATGACAAAGAGGCGGTTTTGATCCGATTCGTAGCCGTCGCGTTCCATGCTTTGCCAAGCGATGGACTGTCCGTCGGGCGAGAATTTCGGATTAACGTCGTAGCCCATCATGCCTTCGGTGATGTTCCGGGTTTCTTTGGTTTCGATAGTGTACAAATAAATATCCGAATTGGTGGAGCGGGTATATTCCAGACCGGTTTTTTTGCGGGAAGTGTAGGCCACCGTTCGGCTGTCGGGCGACCAGTCCAACTGTTCGATGCCTCCCCACGGTTTCATGGGCGACTCGAACGGTTCACCTTCCATAATATCCGTAATATTGGTCAATGCCTTTCCGTCGTAATCGGCAATAAACGGATGCGGGATTGTTTCGACCCATTCGTCCCAATGCTTGTACATCAGGCTGTCGATGATTCGTCCGGACGATTTATCCAAGTCCGTGTAACGTTCGGAACTCGGTTCAAACGATTTTACCTGACTGACGAAAAGGAGTTTCTTTCCGTCGGGCGAAAAGCGAAAGCCGTCGATTCCTTTTTCCTGATGGCTTATCTGTACCCGTTTCGTTCCGTCGGGATTCATTTCCCAGAGTTGGGAATCGTAGAGGAAAGCAATCTTGCTGCCGTTTTTAATCCATTGGGCTTCGCTTTCGCTTTTAGGCGTTTGGGTAATCTGTTTTTTATTTGTTCCGTCTATTTGGACGGTAAATAATTCGCGGTTGCGTTTATTCAACGCGATGTCGGTGTATGAAACGCCGTAAAGAACCGTTTT
>JAISNS010000120.1 GCA_031276105.1 Dysgonamonadaceae bacterium | reverse complement strand
AATTTATCCTGCACATCGGCTGAAACTAATTCGTAAGAGGCAAATTTCATCGTGAAAGAGGCGCGTCCGCCGGTGATGGAACTCAACGAGGTCGAATAATTGCCCATCTCTTTCAACGGCACTTTTGCTTTCAGTTTTTCGTAGCCTTTTTCGGAATCCATTCCCATAATCATGGCGCGGCGCCCCTGCAAATCGCCCATTACGTCGCCCATATATTCGGCGGGAAGCGAAACTTCCACATCGTAAACCGGTTCAAGAATCTTCGGGCCGGCATTTTTGAATGCCGCAGAAAAAGCATTCCGTCCGGCAAGCATGAAGGAAATTTCGTTGGAATCGACCGGGTGCATCTTGCCGTCGTAAACAATTACGCGAACGTCGCGGGCATAAGAACCGGTCAACGGCCCCTGTTCCATACGGCTCATGATTCCTTTCAGGATGGCCGGCAAAAATCGGGCGTCGATAGATCCGCCGACAATTGAATTGACAAATTCTAATTTTCCGCCCCATTCCAGCGGATATTCCTGTACGTCACGCGCCTGTATTTTAAACTCTTGCCCGTTGAATTTATAGATTTCCCGCACCGGTATTCCTTCCTGATACGGTTCGATAATCAAATGCACTTCGCCAAACTGACCGGCGCCTCCCGACTGTTTCTTGTGACGGTAATCGGCGCGAGCCTGCTTGGTAATTGTTTCGCGGTAAGGAATTTTCGGTTCGAGAAATTCCACCATCACTTTATCATTATTTTCTATCCGCCATTTCAGCGTTTTCAAATGAAATTCGCCCTGACCGGATATAATCACCTGTTTCAATTCTTTCGATTGTTCCACGACCCATGTCGGGTCTTCCGAGCGCATACGGTGTAAGATTTCCATCATCTTTTCCGAATCGGCTTCATTGACCGATTTTATCGCACGGCGGTATTTGGAGTTAGGATATTTAATGAAATCAAATTTATTGTCATTGCCTTTTCCGTTCAGCGTGTTGCCGGTGTTGACGTCTTTCAGTTTCACCGTAGCGCCGATGTCTCCGGCCTGTAATTCGGGGACTTCCGAGCGGGTCTGGCCGGCTATAACAAACAACTGTGCAAGGCGTTCTTTCGACCCACGGTCTTCGTTCAGTAAGTCGTCGCCGGGTTTCACCGTCCCGGACATTACCCTGAAATACGATACCCGGCCGATATGCGGTTCGACCGTAGTTTTGAAAACAAAGAGGCTGGCCGGCTCCGCAGGGTCAACGGCAATTTCTTTTCCTTCGATGTTTTTGTAGGCGGGCAGTTCGGCAACGCTTGGAACATTGTTGCCCAAAAACTCCATCAAGCGGCGAACGCCCATGTCTTTTTCGGCAGAAGCGCAAAGCACCGGAAATATGCCTCTTGTAACCAAACCTTTGCGGATACCTTCGCGCATTTCATCTTCTGAGAGGCTTCCCCTGTCAAAGAATTTTTCCATTAAAGCTTCGTCATTTTCGGCGGCGGCTTCTACCAGCGCATTGTGTAATTTTTCTGCTTTAGCAGTTTCGGTGGCCGGTATGTCCAGAATTTCGGGAACGCCGCCTTCGGGTTTCCACTGATACATCTTCATTTTCAGGACATCAACCATTTGATGGAAGTTCTGACCGGTCTGAACCGGATACTGGATGGGAACCACTTTACTTCCGTAATTTTCTTTCAACTGGTTCAGTACATTGTCATAGTCGGCGTGTTCTTTATCCAACTGGTTAACCAAAAAAATAACCGGTTTCGCCAATTTTTCGGCGTACCGGAACAAGTTAATAGTACCGACTTCTACGCCATACTGACCGCTGAGCGTCATTAAGGCGGTATCGGTGATACTCAAAGAAGAAACGGCGGCGCCGGCAAAGTCGTCCGACCCCGGAGTATCGATAAAATTCAGTTTTTTGTTGTTCCATTCCACGCTGAAAATCGTGGCAAAAACCGAATAACCGTACTCTTTTTCGACGGGAAAATAATCCGATACCGTGTTTCCGTTTGTTACAGAGCCTCTCCGTTTTATAACCCCACTCTCGTAAAGCATTGCTTCAGAGAGAGTGGTTTTCCCGGAGCCGGAACCGCCGATGAGGGCGATATTCCTGATTTCATTTGTTTGATATACTTTCATGGTACTTTTATAAAATAGTTTAACAATAAATATTGGTTGTTTTTTTAAAAACGGCGCAAATTAGGGAAAAAAGAGTTAGCTACCAACGATCGTGATATGTTATAAAACATATTTATGAATAATGTGAAGCATTGCGTGTACCTTATGCCCTGCAGTTTTCGCCCGCCAAAATTATTTCACCGAAAGTTTGTATAATCCGAATAAACGAATTTCATTTGCCCCTGTTTTTGTAAAACAACAACAAAGAATATGGCAACTTCCGTAAATAACAGTTTATTATGTATTCTTAATTTCCAATACTTGGAAGTTAAGGAATTATGCGTACACACGCACAGCAGGTTCAAGGCTAAAGGGAAAAGGTACAAGGGAGGAGGTACAGGGTATAAGGTGCAAGGTACAGGAGCGGCAAAGCCGTGTATCCTGTACCTTTTGCTTTTTACCCTGTACCGAGTGGTGCAGGGTGCCTGCGCGGGTGCGGTGCACGAGCGTGCACCGCACTCGTTGGGCGGCAGTGTATATATAAAGACGCTTTATACGCACGTATAAAGTCGCTTTATAAAAGTTAGGAGTTATGAATGATAAGTTATGTGTTAATTAAATAGAAAAAAAAGGAGAACATAATTTTTAGTATTATCACTTGCGCTTATTTTAAGCGCTAACCTGCACGCTCAGGTTACTATCGGCGAATTGGCGGAGCCTGCCAAAGGCGCACTGCTGGATTTGAACAAGACTGTAAAAGGCGGTTTGGCCCTTTCGAATGTAACGCTTGAGGATTTGTACACAATTCCGGCTACTTTTTCCGGCATGACTCCGGCTCCTGCCGACTTGGGCGCGGTGAAAAGTAACTTTCGGGGCGCAATCGTTTACCATACCGGCGGCTATGGTATTCCAATCGGCGTTTATGTTTGGAACGGGACTAACTGGACATTTTTTGATGAAAACTGCACGCCGCTTACCGCTTTGACACTGACGGCGTCGACCCTTCTTGTCAAGACAGGCGACCCGATAACTTTTTCCGTTGCGAGCGGCGCAAGCGAACGTTGCGCCGAAGGTGAGGAGTATGACTGGAAAGTGAACAGCGTAAGTTCTCAAACTTCCGTTTATCCGGAATCAAGTTGGACAACCTCTTTTTCGCCTGCCGGTACATACACCGTAAAGGTTGACGCTTCCGACCACTATGCCGATTATACTTCGGCGAAGGCGACAAGTAACGAGGTAACTGTTTATGTAACCGATGGCGGCGCTGTTCCTGCCGAATTGATAGATGGGAAGTACAGTATTAACGGCACTCCTTGTTATGATGTAAATTTATTCGGCGATTTGACGAAGACTTATACGTTTACTTACGATAGCGATTATTCCGAATTAACGGTTTTGAATCCCGGAGGTATTATTGCCGGCGTTTCCCAGCCTGTGCCCACTCACAATACAGGCAGTGGCTCCATTGCGTTTACGATTACGTTTGTGCCGGATGTAAAGGAGCAGGTATTGGCCAATAGCGCCCCTCTTAGCGTGAAGCTGCTGGTTGCTTATAAAAATAATAATTTGGAGAATAAGATAGCTTCTTTGAATTTGAAGGCTCAGGATGGCGAATGTTGTCCAGGGGTGATTATACCCGGCGGCGTTCATGTGTATGATACGAACACCGATCCTGCCGCTGAGGTGGTTCGCGCTATTGGTGATGGTACTCGTTATGAAAATCTTTTGGGTACCAATGTATATGGCGGAAATGCTATTTCGGCTCCTTATTTTTCGAAGTTGTATCCTGCGAAGGATTTGTGCGTGTATTATCGCGATGCCTCATCAAACCGTGACTGGGCAAGTGCAATAAGCTATTGTAGCAGTGCAAATCCGGTTGCTATTGATGCAGAGGATGCAACTATGGGTGGTTGGCGTTCGCCGAATATTGCCGAGTTGGGTTATATCTCTCGCTTTGCGGTTGCTAATGCTGTTAATGGCGCTTCTATCCAATTTGATCAACTTACTTCTGTGGAAGGAGCAGATTATCGTACTGTTAACATGGCTGCACGCAAGACGGGAAGCTCCTACGACTATTGGAGTTCTACGGCGTTTGATAGCGGTAGGGGTATCTTCTTGATGTTTGATGGAGCGGGAACATATTGGCATAACAAGGGTACTGCCCAAGTGTTCAGGTGTGTGAGGACAATGGATTGATTTGATTATTCTGATTTATAAAGCGGCTGTCTCTAAATGAATTTCGAGGCAGCCGCTTTGCTTTAATTGTCAACAATCATCAGAATTAGTACAGGCTGAAAGTATAGCCGATGCCCAAATAGATATAGTGATGCCGGACGTCTTCGGCAGCCATCGTATAGCGCCAACCGCCCATCGTCTTCAATTCGTCGGTGATATTGAATCGCATGTGCCAACCGATATTGAAGCCGGAGGCAGAAAAGTCGCTTAAAGAATTTTTATCCTTAACTATCAGGTATTGATACCCCAATGCAGGCCCCATTCCCCACGAACGCATCAGCAACATGTAGTAACGCAAATCAAGATTCAGGGAATAAATGCTCAGTTTTGTTACCGAATTTTTATTAAACTCATCGGTAAGCGAAATTGCCGGATTAAACAAACCTGTAAAACTTGCTTCTACCGGATCGTTCAGATGATAAGAGAGATTCAGGCCATACATCCCATCTTTGTAGCGGGTATTGAAACCGCCCTGTGCGCCAACGAGTAAATCGCCCGTTTGAGCATGGGAGTTAATTGCAAAGCATGTCAGTAAGGTGGTAAGTAAGAGGCAACGAACAAGATACGACGGGGAAGAAACAACCGTTTTCATAATGTTTGATGTTTAATAATTAGTTAGGCAATATTTTTCATCCGTTCATAGAAATTAAAAATTCTTCGTTGCTGTATGTTTTTACCAAGCGGTCTTTCACAAATTCCATCGCTTCGATGCTGGTCATATCGGAAAGATAGCGGCGAAGAATCCACATGCGTTTAACGGTTTCTTCGTCTTGCAGCAGTTCGTCGCGGCGGGTGCTGGAGGCAACAATATCTACTGCCGGATAAATTCGCTTGTTGGATAAGCGGCGGTCGAGTTGCAATTCCATGTTGCCGGTTCCCTTAAATTCTTCAAAGATAACATCATCCATTTTGGAACCGGTTTCCGTCAACGCTGTTGCGATAATGGTCAACGAGCCTCCGTTTTCGATATTCCGGGCGGCGCCGAAGAACCGTTTCGGTTTTTGAAGGGCATTTGCGTCTACACCTCCGGAAAGGACTTTTCCCGAAGCCGGTTGGACTGTGTTGTAAGCCCGCGCTAAACGGGTGATGGAATCCAGCAAAATAACTACGTCGTGACCACATTCTACCATTCGTTTGGCTTTATTCAAAACGATTTCGGCAATTTTTACGTGGCGTTCGGCCGGTTCGTCGAAAGTAGAAGCTATAACTTCGGCATCTACACTGCGTTGCATATCCGTTACTTCTTCCGGGCGTTCGTCTATCAGCAGGACAATCATATATACTTCCGGATGATTCCACGCGATGGAGTTGGCAATGTCTTTCAGCAACATCGTTTTACCGGTTTTCGGTTGCGCCACAATCAATCCGCGCTGGCCTTTTCCGATAGGAGAAAATAAATCTACTACGCGCGGAGCGATTTTATCCATTATTTTAGGGCTAAGGCTGGCGGTCAGGCGAAAACGTTCGTCAGGGAAAAGGGGCGTCAAATGGTCGAAGGGAACCCGGTCGCGCACTTCTTCCGGACGGAGGCCGTTAATCAAATCGACTTTGACTAAGGGGAAAAATTTTTCACCTTCTTTGGGCGGACGGATGGGGCCTTCTACCACGTCGCCGGTTCTTAGGCCAAACAGTTTGATTTGGGACTGAGAAACATAAATATCATCGGCGGAGGAGAGGTAATTGTAATCGGACGAACGTAAAAATCCATATCCTTCCTGAATAATTTCGAGCACGCCGGTTCCGGTCAATATCCCGTCGAAGTCGAAAGTTTTTTCTTTGGGCGGCTGAACGGGATTCAGGGCGATTTTATTCGGATTTCCGTTACTTTTAATCGCGTTAGTGCTACTCCCGTTGTTATTAATATTCTGAATTTTAGGTTGTTTCTGCAAGTCTTTTTTGACGGGAGAAAACAAAACCTGATCCATAACGCTGTTCACATTGGGGCTGTGCCTGAAAACAATTTTTCCGGCAGGCTGCGCTTCTTCTTTGGCAATTTCTTCCTTGGCAACTTCTTCTTTGATAATTTCTTCTTTTGCAACGCTTTCTTCCGCAGGCGCTTCTTCCCTGGTTTTATAATCTTCCGGAAGGGTTTCTTCTTCAACTGCGATTTTTTCCGGTTCTTTCGGGGTTACAGGCGTTGTATCGACCACGACAGGAGGCTGTCCAACAACTACCGTTGTTATGGGGATCTTTTCGATACGGGTTCTTTTCGTCGTTTTAGGCTGCAATATTTTTTTTTCTTCTGCGGCTGGAGTTTCCGCTTTTGCAACCGGCGGTTCTTGTAATACCGGTTCTGCGACAGGTGTTTCGGGGAAAGGGATTTCGGGCGTCGAAACGTTCCTGCTCACCGGCAATTGTTCCGACGGAGGCGTTATTGGGGTTGTTATTTTCTCCAGTTGTTTTCTGTTCCGGTTTTTTTTCTCCGGCAAAACAACTTTTGCGGCCGCTTCTGTGTCAGTCGTTTTCTGCGTTTCCTTTGTTTCGGCAACCGGTTTGGCCGCGTTTTGCTTTTGGCTTTTGAGCGGACGTCCCCTTTGTCTTTTGGTTCCCTCGTTGATTTTTCCTTCCGACGCTTGTTGGGCTGCGCCTACTATGGCTTGCTGGTCTAATATCTGATAGACTAAGCTGTCTTTGTCTAACTTTTCTACTTTTTTCAAGCCTAACTCTTTTGCTAATGCAATTAAATTACTCTGTTCCATTTCTTTCAATTGCAAAATATTGTATTTCTGCATAAAATGTATTGTATAATATCTTATAAATTACTATTAAAGTGTAGTTGGGAAATATTTCTGAAGTATTTACGGAGCAAAGGTACAACTTTTTTCTATATTCCCACTATTTTTTCATAAAAGTTTTAAAATATAGTATTTTTTACTGCTCGTATCTATCCGGAAGTGGTGACCGATTCGAAAACCGACGATCCAGACAATTTCATTTCCCGAACATAAAATCCATGTATTCTCTTTTTCTTGCTTGTTTAATTTCTGATTGTTAAAATAATCGCTTAATTTTTGACTTCCTTTCATTCCCAAGGGAACAAAACGGTCTCCTTTTTGCCATTTCCGGAGCATTAACGGGAACTTCAATTTATCAAAATCCAGATAGGCAATTTTTTTATCGTTGATAATTGCCGGTTTTTCCTGCCGAATATTGATGTTCATCGGGAAAGGAACGGTTATTTCCTTTTCATTTTTTTCTATATAAAAAACAAGCTTCTTTTCCTTTTGTTCCAAAGGGAATAAAAAAAAATGTTTCCGGTCTTTTATCAGTTTGTATTTTCGAGAATAAAACTCTTTCCCCGGCTGACTTTCAATTGCTTGAAAAATATTCCGGATAACTTCTTTTCTAAAGCCGTATTCTTTCAGGATTTCAAAAAGAATGGATTCGGGGGAAGGAGAGGCGAGTAAGGCCTGAATGTCTATTGTTTGATCGGATAAATTAAAAACCGTAGCTTTGGCTTCGGCAACATGCAGGCGGTATATTTTTTCCACCTCGATCAGGTGTTCCATTGTGCGAAGCAGGGAAGCATTTAACGATGGATTCAGCGATTGCAGAAGGGGAAATACTTGGCGGCGGATTTTATTGCGGGTAAATTCTTCCTGCAAATTACTGGAGTCGGTAATAAACGGCAGTTTTTCACTCTCTGCATAGTGGAGAATGGCGTCTTTTGATACACAGAGCAACGGGCGAATGACTTGTCCGGATTTCGGTTTGATACCGGTCAGTCCGGCAATTCCGGTTCCCCGGATTAAATTAAGAAACATCGTTTCGAGGCTGTCGTCGCGGTGGTGCGCTACGGCAATAGCGTCTGCCTGCTGTTGTGTGCGCAATGTTTCGAACCATTCGTAACGCAAATCCCTGGCGGCCATTTCGATGGAGATACCGCGCGCTTTGGCAATGGAATACGTGTCGAAATTTTGTGTATAAAAAGGAATATGAAGCGAATCCGCCCATTGGTTGGCGCAATGTTCGTCGCGAAGAGATTCGTCGCCCCGCAAATGAAAATTGCAATGCGCCGCCAAACATTCGTATCCCAACCGGTGAAGAATCGAGAGGAGAACTGCCGAATCGGCTCCGCCGCTTAATCCGACAATAATCTTGTTGCCCGGCTTCAATAAGCGTTGAGAATGGATATAGTTTTTGACCGTTTTTATCATTATTTATTTTGGAAGAATTTGATTTCAGTCTGCAAAAATAGTATGATTAACAATAATAATCTATATTTGCAGCTAAATATTATTTTTTATGGTTCGATTTTTTGCATCTGATATTCTTCCGTTTATAGCCGGGGCAATCGCTCCCGAATGGTTTCTTCGATTGAGCAAGCCGGTCGTTATTTATCCTTTTTATCATACGGTAAGCGATGAATACCTGCCACATATCCATCCTTTGTATAAACCTAAAACGGCTAAGGCATTTGGAAAGGATATTGAATTTTTGTCCCGTTATTTTGATGCGGTAACTATTGATGCGGAAAAGTTAACCAAACACGCTTTTCATCTTTCGTTCGACGACGGATTGAGAGGCGTTTATGAAACTGTTTGCCCTCTTCTTTTCAGGAAAGGCATTCCGGCTACCGTCTTCATCAACAGCGATTTTGTGGATAATCGCCGGCTGTTTTACCGGCACAAAGCGGCGCTGTTGATTGATAAACTAACTAAACAACCGGTTTCAAAAGCAGTGCAAAAGGAAATTTCAACCGGTTTGGGCATTCATTTTTCTCCTAAACATTCTTTACAGGCTAATATCCGCCAACTTCCCTATTTAGAAAAAAACCGCCTGGATACTCTTGCAACATTGCTTGAGGTGGATTTTCAACTGTATCTGAAAAAAAACAGGCCGTATCTGACAACTTCCGAATTGAAGGAAATGCAGGGAAAAGGATTTGCCATCGGGGCGCATAGCATTGATCATCCGCCTTACAGTGAATTGGATGAAACGGAACAAATCCGGCAAACGGTGGAATCGTGCAATTACGTGAAAGAAAATTTTCGGGAAAAGCGGGCGTATTTTTCTTTTCCTTTTTCGGATGAAGGCATTTCCGGTTCTTTTTTCGAAGCGGTTGCCGGCAAAGTAGATTTAAGTTTCGGAATAACAGGGATTCATTTTCAAAACCGGGGAAAACATGCCGGCCGTATCGACATGGAAAAAAACGGACGGAACGCAAGAGAGATTATCAACAAAGCTTTCTTAAAATACAAAATTAATTCTTTACACATTTGAAAATCAACTCGCGTTTGCCGTCGCCCAAAACGTATTTTCGCTTTATTTCTTCGCCCAAAACAGAAGGGTAATCAATCATTTCTACTTTAAAACCGCCTTGCGTCAGGCGTTGGTCAAAATCAGTTCCGTGCAAACGAAGGAGATCCGGTTCGGAATAATAATATAAGCGTTTCTGTGGCGTATCCGCGTCGTCCGTTTCAAAGGTATGCGGATTATTTAAGTCGATTATCGTTGCAATCAAAGCCGTGCCTTCCGGTTTCAAGACCCGGTACATTTCTTCGATCGCCTTTTTTTCGTCCGGGACATGGCCTAAAACATGAAAGCAAATGATGTAATCGAACGATTCGTCCTCGAACGGAATATCCATTATATCAACCACATGATCGGCTAAATCGGGATTAATATCGGCAGTAATATAATCCAAATTGGCGGCTTTTTTGAAAACCGGCAGCAAACACCATTCGGGGGCAAAATGCAACAGGCGAAACTTGCCGGTTAACAGACCGGTTTCGTTTTCGATGTAAAACAACAGGTTTCTTACCCGTTCCAGCGAACCGCAATAAGGACATTCGGCGTTTTCCCGCTTCGTCAATGCGGTTCCTTTGGGTTTGAATTTCCGGAATGATTTCCCGCAACAGTTGCAATAACAGGTATTTCCTCTGTAAAAGACGGATATCGTTTGATTAAACAACAGTCGGTTTTTGATACGCTGTTTTTCGGAAAAAAACAGTTGATAGATTCGTTTGATCCGCTTCTTCATTTCTTTTGTATCTGCTGTTTGAGTTTGATAAAGATTCGTTTTATTAAACTCATTTTCCCTTTGGTTATTGTATAATACGGCATTTGGACAGCTCCGAAACCTTTGAAAAAAAATTCAATTCCTTCGACCAT
>JAISNS010000061.1 GCA_031276105.1 Dysgonamonadaceae bacterium | reverse complement strand
TAAACCAACGGTCTTTTTTCACGCCCATCATCAGGGAGAGGCCTGCATTTTCGTTGGTCGATTTTCCCAAAAGGACAACTTCCCCCAAGATTTGATTTTCTTCGGGGGGGAGGAAAGGCGATAGTTCGATCGTTCCGCCCATCGCGTCGCTTCCATATAGAATGGATGACGGGCCTTTGCGGACAACGATTCGTTCGGCGTTGAAGACGTCTAATTCCAGACCGTGATCGTCGCCCCATTGCTGACCTTCCTGTTTGATTCCGTTTTCGACGACCGATATCCGGTTGAATCCCATGCCCCGTATCATGGGCTTGGAGAAACCGGAACCGATGTCCATCGAATAAATGCCCGGCGTATGTTCCAGCGTTTTGATCAGATTGCCCGTAAAATGTTCGCGTAGAAAACGTTCGTCGATCGTTTCGACCGATAAAGGAGAGGTCATTGAAGCAGTTTTAGCCGCCGATCGAACAACCACCACGCTATCCAAACGGATAACCGGCATCGCCTCCTTTTCCTGCGAACAAACAGGGAATGGGAACAAAACAAAGAACATACCGGCAATAAAACCGATACGCATAAATACCAATTAAAAATGAAAAATTACGAATTATTAATGAAAAACGGCAAGGTTAGATGCCGGAAGGCGGGCCGCGTAAGAAGTAGGAATAAAGAAAAGGCCTGTATTCTTTTGTGCTATAAAAAGAAAATTCGGAGGCAAGTGGAGGAAAGAAAGGCGTTAAGTCTTGCGTTTCGACTCCGGTAAACGCTACGTAATGAAACAAACAAACCGGGCAATCGTTATTGTTGTGAGGCCGGTTGGCGGATTCGGAAGCGCAGAGTTGTTCGTGGGAAATGTGAAACGATTGTACCAAAGAAGGATAAAGGAACAGAATTATGAATAATCCCGCCTGAATCATTTTCTTATGGATAATTTGTTTCATGTAATTTGTTCTGCAAAGAATGGGGGCAAAGGTAATGCTTTTGTTGATAAAACGGTTTATTTTTAAGAAAATATTTGCCGGTAATTTGTGGATTTAACACTTCTCAGACAGAAGACAAAATTGAGTATGTTTGATTGATAATCACAGGTGAATATTGCGAACGGCACGAATTTTCCCAATGCTTGATGCGGAGTGAATAATATCCAGTACTTCAATGCGTTTGTCTGTAATCCGGTAAATAATCAGGTGCGCGTCGAGGATGATATTGCGATACATCCGGCTTTGGGTTGCAAGATGCCGACATTCGGGGTAAGCTGTGTAGAAGTCGGAAAGTGTAGCTAACGATTGTCTGATTTGCCGTTTGTAGCGCTCAGCTTGCAGATATCCAAATGTTTCAGTCCCAAACTCGTACACTTTCTCAATACTTTCATAGAACTGGTTGCTTACTTCAATTGGTTTGCGAGAAAAGTTTGCTTCCATTTTTCAAATTTTTCATCAAATTCCTCTAATGTATAGAACTTTCCTTCTTCAATACGGTGAAAATGTTCCCACCATTCTTCTTGCGTGCCACAGAAAGGGACATTGGGATTCCAACTATCTCCGGACGAGGCAGTTTCCATGTTTGCGTTCTGGTAAGCTACGGCCGGTTCGGCGGCACTCATTGAGGCATTGTTTGGGGTTTTGTACGTTTTCTTTGACATGATTGAGATTATTTTAATTTGGCCGTAAAGATACGAATAAAATTGAAAATGTTTGATTAATAATCACAGGTGAATATTACGAACGGCACGAATTTTACCAATGCTTGATGCGGAATGAATAATATCCAGTACTTCAATGCGTTTGTCTGTAATCCGGTAAATAATCAGGTGCGCGTCGAGGATGATATTGCGATACATCCGGCTTTTGGTTGCAAGATGACGACATTCGGGATAAGCCGTGTAGAAGTCGGGGAGCGTGGACAACGACTGATTGATTTGCTGAATATAGCGTTCCGCTTGGAAATAACCAAAGACATCAAGAGTATAATCGTAAATGTATTTACGACTTGTCTTGAAGACCTCGCTAACTACATACGGCTTGCAAGAAGTTCTTTCTTCCATGTTTCAAATTCTTCGTCGGCTTCTTCTATTGTATAAAACTCTCCCTCTTCGATCCGGTGGAAATGCTCCCACCATTCTTCCTGCGTACCGTGGAAAGGGCGGTTGGGGTTCCAACTATCTCCGGACGAGGCAGTTTCTGCATCTGCATTCCGGTAAGCCACAGCCGGTTCGGCGGCAATCATTGAGGCATTGTTTGGGGTTTTGTACGTTTTCTTTGACATGATTGAGATTATTTTAATTTGGCCGTAAAGTTAGCATGAAATTCTCAATTACACACAACCGCATAAAAATATCTTGCAAAATTTATAGGGGAAAGATACAAATAAAATTGAAAATGTTTGATTAACAGTCACTCTTGTCTATACTCCAAACAACTATCAATAAACCTGTTGTATGTTTACTATTTCTTTTTTCTAAACTATTTCTAAACGGTCATATTTATTGATTCTATTTTTATCTATTGTTGAAAAGAATATCCCGCAGGTTTTCAAATCATTCAAAAATAGAAACTATCTTTGTTTCGTTTTAATCCTTTAATCCGCAATGATTTTTTATTAAAATAAAACAAAGCGCTGAAATAAAATAAATTACTCAACGCTTTGCCGTTTGAAGAAATTCACTTATTTTTGTGGTTGTAAAAATAAACATAAACAATAGAATTTCTCATGACGACAAAAATACAAAAAGTTTCTCAGACAGTCACCTCTTTTGCAGGAGTTTCTTTCACAAATAACGAATTTAACCGTTGCGGCT
>JAISNS010000348.1 GCA_031276105.1 Dysgonamonadaceae bacterium | reverse complement strand
TTCATTCCATAATTTATCCGCTAAATCAACTACTTTTTGCGAATTATTTTCCTGTATATCAAATAGTTCATCTCCTCCTTTTATATCCTGATAACGCTTGCAGATAATGCGACGTACCTGATTCAGTTCCTCAGCGTTTATCGAGCCGGAAAGAAAGCCGACATTGAGCAGGGTTCGATGACAAACTCTGTCCGTTTCGTTGCGATAGCTTTCCACCAGTTGGTAGTAAGAATCGATTTTGCCTGTCGCCGGATTGGGGCGGATGCTTGTTCTAAAATACATATCGGCGGCAAAGGTACTCCTTAACTGTTTGATTGTCAATACCCCCTGTGCACTACAATGGCAAAATGCAAAAATACGATCGCTGGTTATCAGATAGTTATGTCTTTTTTGTCCCTGAAAAAAGCTCATTGAAGCCGATTTTGGGACAATTTTTTCTGATTTTGATGGGGATAACTGCAATGTGGGTTAAAATGAGAAATTTCAGTATGAAAGCCCTTTTAATTTGGGGCATTGCAGCAACAATATTTGCAGGCTGTAGCGAAGATGAAAAACCAAATATAGTGAAAGTGAGTGAAGTTGCTGGAGATTATGTAGCTGCCACCGCTTATTATTTGCTTCAAGCCGATGGTTCACTCGCAACAATATCTGCCAATGGAATTGAGTTCAATCTTGATTTGGTAAAAATAACTGTTAACGGAAACAAAATTATTGCCAAAAATTCTGAAGATGACTTGATTTTTGAGAGTGTAAATGCAGTAGAAGCAAGCAATGGCGTTGCTTTTAACCTTGCTTTACCGGCGGAAATTATTTCGCATTTTGAAACTTTGGGTTATAGCACTGCCGGTTTTGAAAAATACCAGCTTGACAATAAAAAGTATCACGCTTTTTACGATGCCAAAGAAAAAACAATTGACTTTAGTTTGGTATTCATTGCAAATGAAGTGCAAGTACCGGATATTGTTCTCGAATTTGCTTGCAGCAAATAAAACAAGCAACCGGGCAACACTATCTTATCTGTAACGTTTGCGCCTACCTCTAATACACTTTTCCACAAGGCAAAGCTGGTATTGATGGGAAGATGAAAAAGGACTACCGGTTATTGCTGGCGACGCAAATCAACTGTTAGGAAAAATCCAAAAGACCGTGTCATGGTGGGAAAGCCCGCTACGACACGGTTTTTAGTTTTTATTTCACTGCTTGACCAACTAAATTTTCCGAAATAAAAAAAAGAAGGAAGTTCATTTTGTGTACTGCAAATTCATTTTATCGCGTTGTGATGGAACGCTGATAATGCAGATTGGGCGGATATCGCAGATTCCATTAAAAAAATCCGCGTATCCGCCCAAATCCGGTGTTATTCGTGTTTTGTGGTTAAATAACCGCAATATACAAATCGTCTTCTTTTTTATCGAAAGACAATTTTTCTTCCCGAGCTAACCAACCGAGTGCGGCATAAATATCCTTTTCGGTTAATTTTGTTAATTTTTTTAACTCTTTAACTCCTTTGCTTCCTTCTTCATGGAGAAGGTTCCAAATTAATCCTGCGTTTGTTCCGATTTTTTCTTTCATTTTGATTGAATTTTTAAAGTTATTGATTATTTGTACTATAAATTGCGTCCATTTTTTCAAATTCTTCGTTCTTTCCTAAACTGTAATAAATATTGCGGAGACAGTAAATGGTTTCTTTATCCGTCGGTTCGATTGAATATGCTTTTTCAAAAAGCGGTAAAGCGGTTTTAAAATATTCGATGCTTTTAGCGTATCCTTCATCCACCGTTTTTTTATCGGTTGAGTCGTCGGCGCTGCCTCTTGCTTTTACGCCTAAATTGTAATAAACCATTCCGTTATGTTTCAATGCTTTGTCGAAATTCGGATTCAGAGCTAAGGCTTTTTCATAGTTCTGAATGGATTTTTCGGGTTCTTCCATATTTTCATAAATAACGCCTAAGGCATCATACAAAATCGGATCGTCCGGTTTATGCTCAATAGCTATATTGATATATGTAACGGCATCCTGTAATTGACCGCTTTGTATATTTTTCTCAACAAGGGATAAGAGGAAATATTCATCGCCCGGAAATTTTGTAACGCCTTCTTTTAGTGTCGCCAATAATGCTACCGAGTCGGCCAACTGATTGTATTCGTATGCCAAACGACGGAAAATATCATTTTCTTCGTACCCGGAATTTTTCATTGATTCCAACAGTTCGATAGCCGTTGTATGTTCTTTCAATACACTGGCAATAACGGCCGCATTGTATTTGATTTGCAAATAAGATTCGTCTGCTTTGTTAACAATCGGCGTTTTATCGTCCTGAAACATCGGCATATCGGGTATATCAATGTATTGTTTGAAAGCCTGAAACGCATTTTTAAAATCTTCTTTGTTATAAAAATAAACTCCGGCATTCGGATAATAATTGATGTTGGCTGTAATAATCGCTTTCATGTCTTTCCTGTATTTGGGCTTCACTTTTCCTTTTTCGTTCGGAAGTTGATCCAATGAATCCGCCGTTACAAAATAAGGAACAATCTTTAATAAAGCCGGATACATGACCGCTTCATTGGGGGTTTCTCCTTTATACGTTTTTAACGATTCCATGTCAAACTGTTTGTTTTCGACGGAACCGGCTACGTACCAAGTTTCTGCGTTGTCTTTTGTTTCTGTGTCCAGCAATGCCTTTTCAATAAAAGCGCGTGCATCGTCCATATTCGGATTGTCTCTCTTTATTTCACTTTTGGCGTCATTTACCGCTTTTTTCTGACCAAAGGAAATGCCAACCATGAAACATAATACTAATGTGAATGTTAACTTTTTCATATTATTTAATTTTTTATTATTTGACCGTAAAAATACAAATTAATCATCAAATTCAACTATATCCGTACTGTTTTCTTCATTTTCATTTATCTCCGAATCGTTTTCTTCGTTTTTGACCGGCATTTTTTCATTGATTTCTTCTATTTCCGACTCGGACATGACTTTACAAACGGAGGCGATTTCATCATTCCGCTTGCCTAAATTAATCAGGCGCACTCCTTGCGTAGCCCGGCCAATGATATTTAAATCGGTTACTTTCAATCGAATGGTGATGCCTGATTTATTGATAATCATCAGATCGTTATCTTCGGTTACGTTTTTAATGCTTACCAGAGGGCCGGTTTTTTCGGTTACGTTGAGTGTTTTTACGCCTTTGCCGCCCCGGTTGGTGATTCGATAATCGTCTATTTTAGAACGTTTTCCGTATCCCTGTTCGGAAACGACTAAGATACTTTCTTTTTCCGTATCTTTTATCGTAATCATACCTACGACTTCATCGCTTTCGGATTCAAGGGTAATTCCTTTTACGCCGGCGGCTGTTCGTCCCATGCAGCGGACTTTTTTCTCTTGGAAACGGATGGCGCGTCCTTTGCGGTTCGCGATGATGACTTCGTTGTTTCCGTTGGTCATCCGCACTTGGATTACTTCGTCGCCTTCGTTTAACGTGATGGCATTGACGCCGTTTTGGCGGGGACGGGAATAGGCTTCCAATAACGTTTTCTTAATCACTCCCTGCTTGGTGCAGAAAAGCAAATAGTGCGATTCGACAAATTCTTTGTCACTCAACATCTTAACACGTATAAAAGCATTCACCCTGTCATCGGCGTCGATATTGAGCAAGTTTTGGATCGCCCGTCCTTTGGAGGTTTTGGAGCCTTCGGGAATATCATATACCTTTAACCAATAGCATTTTCCTTTTTGGGTAAAAATCAGGAGTGTCGCGTGCATATTGGCAGGATAGATGTATTCCACAAAATCTTCGTCGCGGGTTTCGGAGCCTTTTACGCCCACTCCTCCCCGGTTCTGTGCCCGAAATTCGGCCAAAGGCGTTCGCTTGATATAGCCCATGTGCGAAATGGTGATAATCATTTCGTCGTCGGCATAAAAATCTTCGGGATTGAAATCTTCCGTAGCGTAAATAATTTCGGTTTTTCGTTCGTCGCCGAATTTATGTTTAATTTCAATCATTTCTTCTTTAATCACATCCATTAAAAGGTCGGTGTTAGACAGGATTTCCTTCAAATGTGCGATGAGTTTTTGAACTTCTTCGTATTCGGCATGTAATTTATTCTGTTCCAAACCGGTCAATTGACGCAAACGCATTTCGACAATGGCGCGTGATTGTATTTCCGACAAGGAAAAGCGTTCAACCAAGCGTGCGATGGCTTCATTCGGACTTTGGGAAGAGCGGATAATCGCAATTACTTCATCAATATTATCGGAAGCGATAATCAAGCCTTCCAGTATGTGCGCCCGTTCTTCCGCTTTCCTTAAATCGAAACGGGTACGGCGCGTTACCACATCTACCCGATGGTCGACGAAATTTTTAATCAAATCTTTCAGATTCAATATTTTGGGACGTCCGTGGAGTAGCGCCACATTATTGACGCTGAACGAAGTTTGTAAAGCCGTTAACTTATACAGTTTGTTGAGGATAACGCTGGAATTGGCGTCTCTTTTTACATCTACCACAATCCGCATACCCGACCGGTCGGATTCGTCGTTGGCGTTGGAAATGCCTTCGATTTTCTTTTCCGTCACCAAATCGGCAATATGTTTAATCAATTCGGCTTTATTGACGAGATAGGGAATTTCCGTAATCACAATCTTTTCTCGATTGTCTTTCACTTCAATTTCGGCTTTTCCGCGCAGGATGATGCGTCCCCGTCCGGTTTCAAAAGCTTCTTTAATCCCGGCATAACCGTAAATGGATGCGCCGGTAGGAAAATCGGGGGCTTTGATATAATGCATCAATCCTTCTATATCAATTTCGCCTTTCGAGTCGATGTAAGCAATGATGCCGTTCACACATTCCGTCAGATTGTGGGGAGGCATATTCGTTGCCATACCGACCGCAATACCGGAAGCGCCGTTCATTAATAAATTAGGAATACGGGTAGGCAATACGGTAGGTTCTTTCAGAGTATCGTCGAAATTCAGTTGGAAATCGACCGTATCCTTATCTATATCCCGCAGCATTTCTTCGGCCAACTTGCTTAAACGGGCTTCCGTATAACGCATGGCCGCCGGGGAATCGCCGTCCACCGATCCGTAGTTTCCCTGTCCGTCCACTAACGGATAACGCAACGACCAGGGCTGTGCCATCCTGACCATCGCAAAATAAACGGAAGAGTCGCCGTGCGGATGGTATTTACCCAAAACTTCGCCGACTATTCTTGCCGATTTTTTGTGGGGTTTATCGGAATTATTTCCTAATTCGTTCATACCGAACAGTACCCGGCGATGTACGGGTTTAAATCCATCGCGTGCATCGGGCAATGCCCGCGAAACAATGACAGACATCGAATAATCAATGTATGCCGTTTTCATCTGTTCCTCAATATCTATCGGAATGATTCTATCTTGACTATCAGCCATTTATATTTTATTTGGTTTAACTTTATTTTCTTTTTTGAAAAAGCACGCTAAATTACAAAAAATTCTTGTAACGGTAAAACTTTTATAACTCTTTTCAAACAATTTCTGATATATAAGTTTCCAACAGCCGGCTGTTTTCTTTGGGCGAGAGGGTTGTCTGTGGATTTTCGGCGGGAACTAAAATTGTTTCACCTTGTTTTATATCAATAGAATAACCGTTGCTATCCGTCAGATTTACGTTCCCTTTCAAACAAATGTAGATCGAAAAAGAATCTTCCGTGAATCGTTGAATTTTATCTCCTTTTCCGGCTTCAATCAGGTTGGTTGTAAAGTAGGGACAGGCAACCAAAGGTTCTATTTCTTTTTGTCCGGAGCGGCAGGGTAATTTATAATCAGGATATACATGATAATCAATGGCTTCTTTGGCGAATTCCGTATGCAGTTCGCGCGGATTTCCGTGAGCGTCTTTCCGGTTATAGTCGTAGATTCGGTAAGTAATGTTGGAGGTTTGTTGAATTTCAGCGATAAAACATCCTGCCCCGATTGCATGTACCCGTCCTGCCGGCAGGAAGAAAACATCGCCGGGTTTTACCCGGTGTCGTTGAAGATAATTCACAAAAGTATCATCTTCAAGACTTTGCACATATTGTTCGGGGGTGATGGACTGGGCAAATCCCGAATACAGGAAAGCATCCGGCGCTGCGTCGATCACATACCACATTTCTGTTTTCCCGAAAGAATGGTGCCGTTTCCAGGCAAGTTCATCATTCGGATGTACCTGAATGGATAGAGCATCGCGGGCGTCGATGAATTTGATTAGCAGGGGAAAAGTCGTCCCGAAGCGTTCAATCACTTTTTTTCCCAACAGTTTTTCGCCGTACCGGTCGATTAAATCTTCCAGCGATTTCCCTTTCCAATCGCCATTGGCTACAATGGATATATTTCCTTGTACATGCGAAATTTCCCAGCTTTCGCCAATGCCGCTTCTTGCGGGTTGGATGCTTTTGAAACGGCAAATTTCATCGCCTCCCCAAATGATTTCTTTTAAAACAGGTTCAAATTTAAACATTTTAATCAATAATAATATGCAATAAAGAGAGGGTAAAGGTAAGTAAAAAAACTAAAAGATAAAAACTAAAAACTAAAAGTTACGCGAAGCGACGTTTATTTACCGCGCTTCGCGTAACTTTTAGTTTTTAGCTTTTAGTTTTTAGTTCACTCTGCCGCTACGCAACGCACGGAGTGGCCGTGGGGTCTCTTGGCATTGTTGACCAATCTGTCCCCGCTGTAGAAGTCCGCGTAGTAGCCGGTGGAACTCTGGGCGCTACTGCTCCAGTAGTAGCCGTTGGAGCCTCGGTAGTACAGCGAGCCATCGTTGCTGCTCCGATAACCGGCCGCCGGCAGGTAGAGGTAATCACCCACTTTCTTTAAATTACCAAATTGAGTATTACCGGCGCTGCCCCACGTGCCGGGCACATTTGTCCATGAATTATTACTCGTAC